>NZ_JAAHHE010000249.1:0-8932 GCF_010692525.1 Moorena sp. SIO3B2 | reverse complement strand
TCTGACTAATTGGTTAGACCATGGTCGTAAAATGCTAGAACAACAGCAGCAAAATCCTTCCCCAGTTGTGGTCAAGCTGATGCAACTCAAGGCTGAACGAGAAGCGATCAAGAAGGGAAATGACCATTAAGTATCTACTGGATGAAAATGTTGATCATATCTATCAAACTCAACTGCGACTGTACAAACCAGACTTAGTGGTGTTGGTAGTTGGTGGTTCGGATGCTCCCCCCAAAAGAACCCTCGATCCAGACATTCTCTGCTGGTGTGAATAAAATGACTTCGTACTTGTAACAAATAACCGCAGCACTATGCCAGTACATCTAGCAGATCACCTTGCCCAAGGTCGTCATATACCTGGAATTTTGATTCTTAATCATAATTTCAGCATTGGTCAAACCCTTGATGAATTAATTTTGATTGCTGAGGCATCTTTTGAGGACGAATATCAAGATCAAATTATTAATCTACCTTTGTCCAAACTAAGATGATACCATTGTTGTTAAGGATAATCGTAGGGTGGGCATTGCTGGGGAAGATCAAAATTGTTCGCCGATAAATTAAATGGGCAATGCCCACCAATGCCCTTATATCCTAGTCAACTTGGTGGGCATTGCTCAACTGAGATGATACCATTGTTGTTAAGGATAGTTGTAGGGTGGGCATTGCTGGGGAAGATCAAAATTGTTCGCCGATAAATTAAATGGGCAATGCCCACCAATGCCCTTATATCCTAGTCAACTTGGTGGGCATTGCTTGTGTAGGATCAAGAGAAAAAGTTTATGTTAAGCTGTTCGGTGTAGCGTGGGCCCAAGGCTCACGGCTGACAGCTGACCCCTGAATGCTTAGGTTATGGAAACGACAAAATTGTTGAGTCAAGGTCAAGTTATTATTCCTAAGTCTCTGCGAGATGCTCATGACTGGGAAGCAGGTCTTGAGTTAATCGCGATTGATACGGGAGATGGGATTCTTTTAAAACCGAAAAACCCTTTTCCAGAAACACTATTAAATCAAGTGGCTGGTTGTTTAAAGTATGACGGAACTCCTAAAAGTCTTGAGGATATGGATGAGGCGATTCGGCAAGGGATAGAGGAGTTATGGCATGATCGCTGTTGATACGAATGTGGTTGTTCGGCTATTGACTCAGGATGATCAGTTACAGTTCAACAAGAGTGTAGAGATTTTCAGGAAGCAAGAGGTTTTTATTGCAGATACGGTAATTCTAGAAACGGAATGGGTTTTGCGTTTTGCTTATAAGTTCAAACCCGCCGCTATCTGTCAAGGGTTGAGAAATCTTTTTGGTTTACCCAATGTTCGTCTTGCCAACCCTAGCTTGATGGCTCAAGTTATCCAATGGCATGAAAATGGTTTAGATTTTGCTGATGCCTTTCATTTAGCCCTGAGTCAGCATTGTTCAGAGTTTTACACCTTTGATCAGAAATTTGCTAAAAAAGCTCAAGGGTTAACCCAATCTCGGGTAGATAAGCTCTAAAGAATGCGCGAATGCGCGAATTTAGTCGGGAGAATCGTAGGGTGGGCATTGCTGTTGAAAGAACAAAATTGAACGGCGATAAATTAAATGGGCAATGCCCACCAATGCCCACCGGACAAGATCAGCGTACGCACTACAAAATGCGATCGCATAGCGGCTCCAAAGGAGCATCGCACTATTGGGCATTTAAGTTTTTGAGGATTTTGTGTGCCAAAAATTCTTTGATTTCTGTATGTCGTGGTACAGCTTCAGTAACTCCAGTTTGAGGATTAATCCAAAGAGAATGAGAAGAGCCTTCTCGCTTAAGATAGCAACCCGCCTTCCGTAACTTTTTTTCTAATTCTTTACGTTTCATGGAATGGAAATAGAAATTGTATCCTCGATCGCTTCTTTGGGTAGTCCTCGACGAATATCAGCTAAACGATCTTCAAAAATCAGTTGAATGGCATTTTTCAAGCTTTCTTTGGCTTCTTCAACCGTTTCTCCTTGACCATTTGCACCAGGGATTTCAGGACAAATCGCCCAATATCCTCCTTCTGTTGCTGCCTCAATGATGGCGGTTAAGTCTGCGTTCATAAAAATCTCCTTAGATGGTTTATTAATCATAGCAATTATCATAGCTATGAGGTACACAATTTTTGAATTTTAGGGAACAGGGAACAGGGAACAGGGAACAGGGAAGAGAGAAGAGGGAATAGATAATCGTAGGGTGGGCATTGCTGTGCAATATCAAAATTGTTTAGGAATAAATTAAATGGGCAATGCCCACCAATACCCAAGAATCATTATTTTAGAATTTAGAATTTAGGGAGAATCGTAGGGTGGGCATTGCTGAGCTTGATCATGATTGAACCCCGAGCAATTAAATGGTCAATGCCCACCAAGTCGGGAGTCGGGAGAATCGTAGGGTGGGCATTGCTGAGCTTGGTCATGATTGAACCCCAAGCAATTAAATGGGCAATGCCCACCAATACCTTTAAATCTTTGGGTGGGTAAAGCAATGGTGAATTCGGATAGGATTGGGGGTTATAAACCAGCAATGGGTACCCTGCTTGGTGGGCATTGCTCAGATGAATTTGGGCAGGGTTTGGAGTTCGTTTCAAGCAATGCCCACCCTACAAAATTATTAATTTTTAATTATGAAATAAAACCTTCAACCAAATAACTTTCAACCTTCAACTTTTGAGCAGAGTTGATTCAATAACTCTTTTGGAATGGCTTCAAAATTTTCTAACAAAAAATCCATTAAGGCCAAATGATATAAGGAATCAGAAGAAGGAGATTTATAGCGAGAACCTTGAGCGAGCCAGGTGTTAACAGCGTAAGTTGAGCGGCAGCAGATTTGAGCAATGTCTTCTTGGTTAACTTGCCATTTCCAATAAAACGCCTGGGGAGTCATGGATAGTCGGCAGAAGCTGTATAGGTTGATCAAGATTCGCTCTCGCTCAGTGATGGCACGAGGCATTGAAAGTGGCCTTGTGGATTGGCTCTGGGCAATTTGGGCAAGGCGGTCTAGGGCTCGCTGACACTTAATCAGATGATCATTCGAGCGTTTTTTTGGCATGATGGAATTACCTCAAACATAGTGTTTGCTTGGGGGTATAAGCCGCGCTTCCAGGTGGCAAGCTATAAGCGCGGCTTTTTGTCCAAGAATCGTATCGAAATAACGGACATTTTTATTATTACTAATATCTTGGAAAAAGTCAAGAGTTATTTTAATATTTAATATTTTTTTACAATCTTAAGAAATTGACTAGTTTGGGATTTTATAGATAAAAACAATCATTTTTTTAAGGTAATTTGGGTTTATTAATATAAACATCGTAGGGTGGGCATTGCTGATTAAAATCATGATTGAACGGCGAACAATTAAATAGGCAATGCCCACCAATACCAAAAATCGTAGGGTGGGCATTGCTGATTAAAATCATGATTGAACGGCGAACAATTAAATAGGCAATGCCCACCAATACCCAATTATAATCGGGAATCGGGAATCGGGAATCGGGAATCGAATCTTTGGGTGGGCATTGCGGATGAAAATCAAAATTGAAGGCCGAGATCCCCTGGTTGGTGGGCATTGCTCAGGTTAATTCCGGCAGGATTTGGGGTTGGAAACCAGCAATGCCCACCCTACAAAATGCCTACTGATTAAAATCATGATTGAAGGTTGGTGGGCATTGCTCAGGTTAATTCCGGCAGGATTTGGGGTTGGAAACCAGCAATGCCCACCCTACAAAATGCGTTCGCGTAGCGTGACCAAAGGTCAATCGCGCCCCGCGTGGCCATTCGCGTAGCATGGCCCAAAGGCCAAGGCCAATCGCGCCCCGCGTGACCATTCGCGTAGCGTGGCCCAAAGGCCAAGGTCAATCGCTTCCAAAGCGCCAATGGCCACCGGACAAAATGCGTTCGCGTAGCGTGACCAAAGGAGCATCGCACTAGAAAAATCTCCTGAGCCGGAGCGTGGAGCTAAGAAAAATGGTGAAGGTAAAACAGTTCTTGAGTTTTCTGTGATGACGCAGGGAGTTAAACTAGGAAAATTTGTGGCATTGAATCGAAATGCCGCCATTCATCATACTAAGGCTTTTGCTCACCTAGAGAGTCTTGAAGGGAAGTATGGGAGGTGTGCTAAGTTGGGACAGTTTGGGAAGTTTGGGAATTCGACTAATTTCTAGTTATGAGAAATCCTAAAAAGCAGTTAACTATCTTATCATGGACTCACTACATGTTTGGGGGATTTTGCGGATTTTACTCCCTGTTTATACTAATGTTGTATATCCCTTTTGGTCTGTTCATGATTGGCGCAACTGACTCAATTCCTGCAGACTTATCAGGAGAGTTGTCAGAGTGGTTTAAGTTATCACGAAATGTCTCATCGGACTTGCCTGGCTATTTGCTAGTCATTTCTGGTGCCATACTTTTCATCCTTGGAGAAATCTTTGCTTTTGCTATCATTCTCTCTGGATATATGCTCAGAAAAAGCAAGAATTATTGGTTTTCGTTTATGATAGCTTGCCTACTCTGCTGGTTCAGACCATTTGGCACACTTATTGGAATTTTAACGATTGTTGTTCTATCTCGGCAATCTGTAAAAAAATTATATCCTTTTAAGTATTAAAAGGGAATAGGGAATCGGGAATCGGGAGTCGGGAATCGGGAATCGGGAATCGGGAATCGGGAGTCGGGAGTCGGGGTGCATCTCATATTTGTAAAAAAGAAGGGAAGTGTGGAAAGTGTGGGGAGTGTGGGAATTTTATTAGAATTTTTGCCTAATTTCATGCATTGAGATGCACCCGGGAGTAGGGAGTAGGTAACAAAAATTATCACAATTCATTTAGGTACCCTATCGTGTGGATTAAATTGGATGCGTTCGCGTAGCGGCTCTTTTGGAGCATCGCACTATTCCTGATTCCCGATTCCCTACTCCCGATTCCCTACTCCCTACTCCCTACTCCCTACTCCCTATTCCCGACCATGAGGTTTAAGGAGGCTAGCCAAATCAGGGCCACTGGGAATAATTCCACCTGGATTGAGGGGGAACAGATTGCCGTAGTAATCCCGCTTGACATCCTCTAAGCTACAAGTATCAGCAACTCCGGGAAGCTGATACAAGTCACGGAGGTAGGGGCCTAAGTTATTGTAGTCCTGAATTCTGAAACGGTTGCACTTGAACAATCCATAATAAACCACATCAAAACGGAACAGAGTAGTAAATAGACGCACATCTGCCAGGGTTACCCTATCCCCACACAGGTATCTACTGGTCTCCAAGGCTCGATCAATCTTATCCAAGGTTGTGAATAGCTGATCGCAAGCTTTCTCATAAGCCTCTTGGGTCTGGGCAAAACCGCAGCGATAGACTCCATTATTCACAGCGTGGTAGATAGTCTCATTCCACACATCAATGGTTTCCTTCAGTTCCTCTGGATAAAGGTCTAGGGTAGGATTAGTAGCGAACTCATTGAACTGTGAGTTCAGGATTACTATAATTTCTGCACTCTCATTGTTGACAATGGTTTTGCTCTGTTTATCCCACAGCACTGGAACTGTGCAACGACCGTTGTAGCCTGTTTTTGCCAGCTCGTAAAGCTCAGGAAGCGTGTCGCAGCCTTCCTGCTGCTGATTAAATACCCAAATCCCCTGATTGGAAGAAGGAGAGGCAATGAATACCGGTATTGAGTCTTGGAGTCCTTTGAGTGCCCTTACCACTAGAGTGCGGTGGGCCCAAGGACAACCGAGTCCTACATAAAGACAGTAGCGTCCTGCTTCCGGTTGGTAAGGATTCTCTGCTTCTGTCCCAATAAAATTCCTAAACTCGCTGGCAGGGCGAATGTACTCTCCAGAATTATTCCGTGGAGCCAGCTTCGACATCATCATTTGCCAGAGAGTTGTCCAGACAAACTTTCCCAACCTGATGATTAGTGTTGGCGGGAGTGACTTGCCTTTTTTCTTAGTTTCAGCAGCTCCGGTCATGATCGGAATTTAGTAAGACATCTCTAAGATACCAACAAATTCTGACCAGTGGCCTGATTACCCTAGTAGTGCTGAAAAAGAACCCTAACTTACCGTGTTGAAGTCAGGGCTCTTTTTCAGTCAAATCTTCTGGTTTTCCCAACCAAATTACTCCGGTTTAGCTAGCTCTCTCCCTTAGAATTATCCTCTGAATCGATCTTTGGTACCCAATTAGGAGTTTCTGACCCTTCCCAACCAGCAGGACGTTTAGAGTTGTACCAGGCAATGGAGCCAATCACAACTGCTGCCACAAAACCCACAACATACACTAGGGTAAACCACAAGGGAAAACTGCCTGCTTCCATCAATACATACATAGCCGGTTTAGATTTTCTGGTATTTCCGTTATCGTACCATCCAGCCTGATGGCTTCGATAGCTTAAGCTATCAGCTATCAGCTTTCAGCCATCAGCTATCAGCTATCAGCTATCAGCTTTCAGCTATCAGCTTTCAGCTTTCAGTATTGAGCTATCAGCTTTCAGCTTTCAGCTTATGGCTTAGGTCACAGGGTCGAAGCCTGTGCCACAAAGCTGTTCGCGCAGCGTGGGCCAAAAGCCCACGGCTGATGGCTGACCGCTGACCGCTGACCGCTGACCGCTGACCGCTGACCGCTGACCGCTGACCGCTGATGGCTGACCGCTGACCGCTGATGGCTGACCGCTGACCGCTGACCGCTGACGGCTAACAGCACCTACTTTCTAGCTGCTGGGGGAGCTAACGGACCTCCTGCTGGCCTGCGTTGAGGCTTAGGACGAGCCACCGGTTTGGGAGCAACTCTGGGTGCTGGTGCTGGCCTGCGCCTTGCTCGTGCTGGTGCTGGTCTGCGCCTTGCTGGTGCTGGTGCATACCTGCGCTTGGCTGGTGCTGACCGTCGTCTCGGGGCAGTGTTTCTAGGCGTATAGCGTCTGGTGGTACTTTTACGGGGATAAGACCGTTTAGTTGTAGCTTTGCGACGGTAATACCGTTTGGGTTGAGAGTTCTTCCTAGACACCCTGACCCGACTACTACGCCGCCGTGTAGAACTGGCTCTTCTAGTTGAACTACCTCGTCTTGAACTAGTTCTTCTCCTTGACCGAGTTGTGGAAGCGGTAACGGTAGTGGGAACAAATTTTTTGTTAATAACTCGTTTGGGTTTAATCGGCTGAGCTTCAATGGTAGCTTCCCGACCTGATAACTTCCTGGGGCGCTCAGTAAAGGACTCACGGTCTAAGTCTTCGATTACCTCCAACATGAACCGACGCCAGGTGGCAGCAGCAGTTGCACTAGACCCTCTGGTAGGCTTGTTATCATCATTACCTAACCAAACCCCAGCTACTAATTGGGGAATATAGCCCACAAACCAGAGGTCACGGGCATCATCCGTAGTGCCGGTTTTGCCAACTGCTGGTCGTCCAATTTGAGCCGCTGTCCCGGTACCCCCGGTAACCACACCCCTGAGCATCCAGGTCACAATGGCTGCTGTTTCTGCATCAATAGCTCGCTCACCCTCGAGTTTGTGGTCGTAAATCACGTTACCGTGCTGGTCAATAATGCGGCGAATTCCATGAGCATCGTGGTGAATGCCTTGGGCGGCTAAGGTGCCATAGGAACTGGTGAGTTCTAACAGGTTTACCTCAGATGCTCCTAGGGCGAGGGAGTAGGTGGGATGGAGTTTGGATTTAATCCCCATTTTTTGAGCCAGCTTGATAATCGGCTCCCAGCCCACATCCACTAGGGTTTTGACGGCTACCACATTCACCGAAGAAATCAGGGCATCCCGCACTGAGATCGAACCCCGGAATCTCTCACTGTAGTTTTTAGGTTCGTAACCATCTACTATATACCCCGCATCCATGTAGCCTTTATAGGGAGACATCCCTGTTGCTAGTGCTGCGGCATACACGAATGTTTTGAATGTAGAACCAGGCTGACGCTGAGCTTGGGTGACCCGATTGAGGTAATTATTGCTATCTAGGTCATTAAAATCCTTACCCCCGACCATGGCTTTGATCTGACCATTGCGGGGATCCACGGCAACTAGTGCAGCTTGTCCAAACCGCTGGTAACGACCATAGGTTTTCATGGTCTTTTGGACAGCAGTTTCAGCGGCATCTTGCCACTCTAAATTAATTGTAGTTTCAATGGTCAGCCCTTTCTTACCCAGTACTTCTTTGGAAACGTATTTGGGCAATTCTTGTTGAATATATTCCGTGAAATAGAACGCTTTACGCTCCAGTCGCTTCGGTTGGCTTGCCTTAATACTCAGGGGCTCGGCCATGGCTTTGTCGGCTTCAGCCTGGGAGATGTACCCATTTTCCAACATCCGCTGCAATACTACATCACGACGTTCTTTGGCTGCTTTTTGCCTAGAGCTATTGATTTTGCCCTCCAACAATGGCGAGTAAACACTAGGAGCTGGGGGTAATCCCGCCAGTGTTGCCATTTCTCCCAAGGTCAGGTCTTTTACGGGTTTACTAAAATAGACCCAAGCCGCATCAGCAATCCCGTAAGCACCGGAACCCAAATAGACTAAGTTTAAATAGCGCTCCAGGATTTGATCTTTGCTCAAATCCTGCTCAATTTTCTGCGCCATGCGCATTTCTTTGAGTTTGCGTACGATGCTGCGTTCGTGATCAAAGTAGACAATTCTAGCGAGTTGCTGGGTAATCGTGCTACCACCTTCTACTACTCCCCCAGCTTTGAGGTTAGCCACAGTAGCACGGAGAATACCCTGGGAATCTACCCCTTTATGCTCTTTAAAGCGTTGGTCTTCAATAGCAATGAAGGCTTCCATCAGGGTTTCGGGTATTTCCCAAATCTTGAGGGTCTCATGGCTAGCTGGCCCAATTTGCTGGATAATAGTGCTGTCGGCAGCTTTAATCGTGATGGTGCCATCTCGAACATAGGTCAAGACATCCTTAGTAGAATCTGGCAGAGAGCTTTCTAGCT
>NZ_JAAHHE010000248.1:0-9041 GCF_010692525.1 Moorena sp. SIO3B2 | reverse complement strand
GAGATGGAACGGGCTTTGATTGCCTATTCTGGGGGAGTTGATAGCACGCTAGTTGCTAAAATTGCTTACGATGTTTTAAGCGATCGCGTAATAGCGGTCACTGCTGAATCCCCGTCACTATTACCAGAAGAATTAGAAGACGCTCGCATCCAAGCCGCTACCATTGGCATTACCCATGAGGTTGTCCAAACCCATGAGATGGATAATCCTAATTATACCTCTAACCCGGTCAATCGCTGTTATTTTTGCAAAAGTGAACTCCACGACACTCTCAAACCTCTAGCCCTAGAGCGAGGCTATCCTTATGTAGTCGATGGGGTGAATGGGGATGATTTAAGGGACTATCGTCCAGGGATTCAGGCGGCCAAGGAACGAGGTGCGCGATCGCCTTTAGCGGAAGTGGGGGTAACTAAGGCGGAAGTGCGCCAACTCTCGAAACAATTAGGACTGCCGTGGTGGGATAAACCTGCCCAACCTTGTCTGAGTTCTCGCTTTCCCTATGGGGAAATGATTACAGTGGCTAAGTTACAACGGGTAGGACGAGCAGAGATCTATTTACGGAAGTTAGGTTTCTCGAATTTGAGGGTTCGTTCAGAAGGAGATACCGCACGAATTGAGTTACTACCGGAAGAGATTAAGGAATTTGTGGTAACAACAGATTTACCAAAGTTAGTAGCAGAGTTTCAGGAGTTGGGTTTTGTCTATGTGACCCTGGATTTAGAAGGATATCGCAGTGGCAAATTGAATCAAGTTTTGAGTCAGGATGTGATTAGTATGAAAGCTTAATCAGTTTGGATTTGTGTAAGCTATCAGCTATCAGCTATCAGCTATCAGCTATCAGCTATCAGCTATCAGCTATCAGCCATTCGCGTAGCGTGGCCTTAGGCCAAGGCTGACGGCTGACTGCTGACTGCTGAATGGTTACATTGCTCCAGTAGTTGGTCAAAATTACGACAATATACCAATTGTTGGTAGTCTTGCCATGCTTGTTTGTTATTGTAGGGAATTCTGGTCAATGTTGCTTGTTGAATCTTCTCCATTAATGGACGACGAAGAGATTCATAGTTAAGGAAAGCATTGGCGATTGCTTGGATATTATCAAGATTATTTTTATGTACAATATTAGCGATAAGGGTAGCTACAACCAGAGCATCTTCCAATCCTTGATTAGCCCCTTGAGCCATGAAAGGAGGCATCCCATGGGCGGCATCACCCACTAATACAACTCTACCTGAACTCCAGGGAGATAGAGTTTCTACACGGTGAATGTAATACGGACGGGATTGCATTTTGACAGGAGGAGATAACGCCACTAATTGTGTGAGAGCTTTGGGAAAATTAGCGTTTTCCAACTCTCGTAATGCTAAAGCAATTAAGGCACTTCCAGATTTTTCTGTCAACTCCTCCTGGTTTAAAGGAAGATGGATCAAATACCCAAACTGAGCATTGGAACGGCGAAATAGGAGCATCCGTGGGGATTCCATAGAAGGGGAATCCTCTGAGATTTGATCATTAGTGCGATCATTAGTGATACTTATAATCCGTTCCTGCTGAAAAAATTTGTTTTCAAGCTCTGTGCTTAGCTCTGGGGGAATATCTGTGATTTCCATACAGAATAGGGCGGCAAACCCGGAATAGTCAGGTCGTGCTAAACCACTGTAGGGACTATCATTATAAACAATTCGACGAATGCTAGAGTTGATCCCATCTGCAGCAACAACTAGCCTAGCCCGGGTTGATTGTTTTTGAAATTGTTGGGGACTATGTTCTGAATTAAAGGAGACTGTATCCTCATCGTTTTGTCTGTTTGACCAATGAGCATAGGGATTTGCTTCTATGGCTGCATCAGAAACAAAATCTAGCCGAACATATTCGGTGTTTCCTTCATCGACTACATTGATACAACGATGATTCGCTTTAACCTGTTCAACGGGAAGTTGCTGTCTGAGAGTGGTCTGTAAATCATACCAAGAAATTGAGACTCGACCCTCTCCATAATCCTTGAACCAACTCTCATAGCTAAGAGGAATTGAGTGAATTTGCTCTCCCTTCAAATTTTTGTAAACCCATTTTTGATTGGGTTGCACTTTCTGCAAAAACTCCAGATCCGTGTTTTTAACGGCTTCGTAAGCAGAAGGCGCTATGCGGTTAAGGGCTTTTAATCCATTGGGCAGAAGATCGATAACCTGACCCACTCGACGAAAGGCACGAGTTTGATCAAGGACTATAAAATTAGAGATACCTCGCTGCTGTAAGCCAATGGCAGTGGCTAATCCCACTGGACCAGCACCAACTACAATAATATCATAAGTGTCGATCATAATTATATTTTTGCGATCGTTTTTGCGATCAGCTTCGCTACTGCTGTTTGGGCAATGCCATTACCCTACCAACTATAGGAATTCTACGACTTGTGAGGTCAAATTTCTGGTTTTTAGGGAGGAGGTAGCAGTGATGCAGCGCGGTCTTGGGGAGGCAGCGCGGTCTTGGGGAGGCAGCGCCTTCACGCGGGGGTTTCCCCCGGAGACGCGCGCCTGATTACGTTGAGCCTCACGCCAAAGGCGAACGCGAACGGAAGAGGGAAAAGGGAAGAGGGAAGAGGTAAAAAATAATGTGTACCTCATGAGTCCTATGAACGCTATATCCGGGCTGAATGCTAGTTAAGCCAATTTTCTAAATCAGTTATGTTATTGAAATCTAAGAAGTCTTCTCCCAAATTTTCCAACTCTTCAATTGTTAAAATTTCTATTTTGCTAATGGTTTTTTTATCAATTTCCCCAAAACGCTTTTTCAGTTGACGTATTATTAAGGCGATCGCCTCATTTTTTCTACCGATTTCTTCAGCATAAGTTATTTTCCCTCTTTCATCTTGTAATGCCATAGCACGGCGATCGGCAATTTCTAATTCTTCTGGCGTCATACCAGCTTGATTAGCAAGATTTAAAGCTGATTCTATCTCTGATACTTCTCCTAAAGAAGGAGGAATGTTATCGAAACTAGAAGCTTCTTTGATGAAATAAATCCATTTATCGGCTAAAGTTTCTAATTCTGAGAGTCTTTTATGGAATTTCGGTAATTCTATAAATATTAACTGCAATTCCTCTTCCAGACATTCAAACTTTTCTGTTTTTTCTTGAAACACAAATTGATTAATAATTTGCTGAGTTTCGTCAAACAAAATAAAATCCGTAATTGTGACAGCTATAACAGGTTTAAGACGAATATAGTCCTCTGCTGTTTTTAACTGATTAACATATCCTTTCACCATATTATAAAGTACCCGTTTGCTAAAACCAGTCATGGATGATACTTGCATTTCAATTAGGACAATCTCTCCATCCGCTAACACTGCTTTTACATCCAAATAAGTGTCTTTTAAAGTCAACACTTGACCGGGATTATAGGGATTAATAATGGTTAAAGATTGAATGATTGGTTCGCCATCATAAATAATGGCATTTAGAAAACTAATTAATATATTTTTACTTTCTTTGGAACCAAATATTTTTTTGAATACATAATCTATTTTAGGGCTGATAAATCTCATAGTTTTGGCGTTCCTTAATTAAGGAATAAATGCGCGATCATCTGGTTTTATTAAAGCCCCTGTTGCTCCTCGAATTCTGAGGGACTTTGAAAGTTTTGTTACCCCCAGAATTGGGGAAACCATAGCCAGAATCAGCAATGCCCTTAGTATCAAGCACTAGCCGGAAAACTACCACCAATAAAATGAACATCACTGAAGGTTTCGATCCATAGACGAGCACCACAACGCAGTGGGTGATCGGGCTGATAGACAATCCGACATGGACCAAGGATTTCGATCTGGTTGCCATATAGATTGTTGCCGCTTCGTTTTACCGAAATCACTGGCTGACGGTCTTGGGGAGGTTTAGCATTGTTGCTGCCAATCCGATTACGGTTGACATTGATGGTGGCTAAAGCGGGAGGACGACTGGTACGCCATTTGCCCTTTGGTCCACGGGTACCTTTGGTGATTTGTGGTAGGTGCTTGAAAAGAGGAATAATCCAGAATTTGCCACTTTTATAGGCACCCCTGACCCGACCCTTCTCCAGGAGTTGGCGCAATCGTCGAGAAGAAATACCTAATAGAGATGCGGCTTCGGTAGTACCAACGCAGTGGTTCATGTTCGGATTCCCTAACTCTTCCTATAAAAATAGTATAGCAAAAATTTATTCCTGGACGCCTTAATGTAAAGTTATGTAAAGTTTTGCCAAACTGACCGGACAACTAGGGTGAAATAATTTTTCATGATTGATATCTAATCAAACCGGATTTAGTATTACAGCAACCTAGCTCTGCCCTGCAAACCGCTATATGACTACCAACCAATTGTTAGAATCAAACCTTGAATCTCTAATCAATACAGCCGCTCAAAATCATCAGTTGGGTAAATTAGATGAGGCTGAATCTATCTACAGACAGGTAATACAGATTCAGGGGGATTATCAGGGTGAGGAAAAGTCTTTATTGAAGCCCTATAACGTGATAGCCATTGCTAATTTTGCAAGTATATTTGAGGAAAAAAACAAGCTAGAGGAAGCGGTAGCCTTGTACCAACAAGCCTTAACCCTAAAACCTGACTTTGCTGAAGTTCATAACAATTTGGGCAATATCTTCTGGGCAAAAGGAGAGTTAGAGAAAGCGGTACAGTATTACCAAGAAGCGATTAAGGTTAAACCTGACTATGCTGTGGCTCATAATAATTTAGGAAATTTGCTTCATAATCAGGGTAAGTTAGGGGAAGCGGTACATTGCTACCAAGAAGCGATTAGGGTTAAACCTGACTATGCTCAGGCTTATTGTAATCTGGGAAATGTACTGCAGGTACAGGGTAAGTTAGATGCGGCACGAGAGTCCTACCAGGAAGCGATTAAGCTTAAAGCAGATTGTTTTCAGGCTCATAACAATTTGGGGACTCTATTCCAAACACAGGGCAAGTTAGATGCTGCAAGAGAGTCTTACCAAGAAGCAATTAGGCTTAAACCTGACTATGCTGACGCTCATAACAATTTGGGAACAATACTCCAAAAACAGGGCAAGTTAGAGGAAGCGGTACAGTCCTATCAGGAAGCGATTAGGCTGAAACCTGACTTTGCTGAGGTTTATAACAATTTAGGAAATACACTCCACGAACAGTGCAAGCTAGAAGAAGCCCTACAGTCTTACCAGCAAGCATTAAGTATTAACCCTAACTTGGCTGAAGCTAAACTGGCCATGTGCGTGTGTCAGATTCCGATCATTTATTCAAGTGTTGATGAAATCAAGGTAACGCGAAATAATTACCAAGGTAGTCTTAAAAAATTAGCGGATAGCTATACACAGAGCGATACAGAGCTAAGTCCAAGGGAACTGCTAAGTGCCGCTAACGCGGTGGGAGCGTTTCAGCCTTTTTATCTGGCCTATCAAGGGTTAAATAACCGAGAGTTACAGGAAATTTATGGACAAATGATTTGCCAGATCATGTCCCAGTGCTATCCCCGGTGGAGCCAGAAAATTCCTCTACCAAATTTAGCGCCTCATGAAAAAGTTCGGATTGGAGTTATTTCGGAATTCTTTTGGGATCATTCTAATTGGAAAATACCGATTAAGGGCTGGGTAGAAAATCTAGATAGATCGAATTTTGAACTATTTGGTTATCACACAGGGTTAAAACAGGATAAGGAAACAGCAATAGCCGCAAAATCATTTGTAAAATTTGTTCAAGGTTCTTTCACTATCGAAGAATGGTGTGAGGTAATTACGGAAGATAAATTACACATCCTTATTTTTCCGGAATTCGGGATGTCCCCAACTACAGTTAAGTTGGGTTGTTTAAGACTGGCTCCGATTCAAATGACATCTTGGGGACATCCGGATACTAGTGGGATGCCGACTATTGACTATTACTTGAGTAGTGATTTAATGGAAGCAGAAAATGCTCAAGATCATTATAGTGAGAGGTTAGTTAGATTACCGAATCTCTCTATCCATTACACACCTTTGGATATTACACCGGAAGCGATCGCTAAAAAGGACATAGGCTTAGATGATGATGAGATTATGTTCTGGTGTTGCCAATCGTTATATAAGTATTTACCTGACTATGATGATGTATTTCCTAGAATTGCTAAGGAGTTAGCTCATCGGTGTAAGTTTGTATTTATTAAATATGTTAAAAGTGACCGGGTTACTGAGATATTTGAGCAGCGTTTAAGGGATGCTTTTAATAAATTTGGCCTCGATTATACAGACTACTGCATATTTTTACCATTCATGAATAACAGGAGGTTTGCTGGAACCTCAGCGATAGCGGATGTATTCTTGGATAGCATTGGTTGGTCTGGATGTAACTCTAGTTTGGAATCGATTGCCCATAATATTCCGATTGTGACATTGCCAGGAGATTTGATGCGTGGTCGGCATACGATGGCAATTCTAAAAATGATGGGTCTGGAAGAGACAATTGCTTCGAGTAAAGAGGATTATGTGAAAATTGCGGTACGGTTGGGTCAAGATGCTCAATATCGTCAATACATATCTGATCAAGTTGCTGAAAATAAGCATAAGTTATATGGTGACTTGAAACCGGTAAGAGCATTGGAAGATTTTCTATTAAATGTAGTCCATAAACCAAGACAATTTGCGATGGAAACTGTTTCTGAAGCACTACAAATTGCTGTTCAACATCGTCAAGCCAATCGCTTAAACCAAGCTGTACAGCTTTACTATAAGATTTTGGAACAACAGCCTAATCATCCGGAAGCTTTATATGGCTTAGGGGTGCTGGCACAGCAAACAGGTCAGTATGATACTGCCGAGAAGCTGTTCAGAGCTACTGTGGAAGCGGAGCCGAATTCTGTTAAGGCTTGGTTCAGTTTAGGTAATTTGTGCCAAGGTCAAGGTCAGTTGTCTGACTCGGTGGAGTGTTACCAACGAGTTTTAACAATACAGCCGAACTTAGTACCGGTTTACAACAACCTTGGGTATGCTCTACAACAACAAGGTAATTGGGACGATGCGATCGCATCTTATCAACAAGCTTTGGAGATTGAGCCTACCTGCACTGAAGCTGATGTGAATTTGGGCAATGCACTCCACGCTCAAGAGAAGCTTGCCCTAGAAAAACAAGCACACTACGCACAATTGAACCATGAGCTAGGGGTTACCCGGCAAAAAGCAGGAGATTTGACTAATGCTGTGGCTTACTATCGCCAAGCGGTGGCGATGCAGTCAGATTTGGTCAGCGCTCATTACAATTTGGGAGTGGTGCTTCAAGACCAAGGTGAGTTTGAAAATGCGATCGCATCTTATCAGAAGGTTCTCGAACTCAATCCTAGTTATGGGGAAGTGTACTTTAATTTAGGCAGGATTTACCAAACCCAGAAGCAGTTAGAGGAGGCAGCATCTGCTTATCGACAAGGGTTAATGCTAGTCAATCCCCGGTATGGGAAAGTAGTCAATCCTGACAAAGGTTCTGACAAAGGTTCTGACAAAGGTTCTGATAACGGTTCTACAGTATCTCTTGAGACACTAACACCACCGCAGGTAGAACAACCAGACGTTACGATCGGGGGATATCAGTTTCCAGGGATTCCGAGCGTATCGGTAAGTGAAGACAAGCGACCGTTTTGGACAGTAATTATTCCTTTATATAACCGTACTGACTATCTTCTAGAATGTTTGGCCAGTGTATTGGCTCAATGGCAGGGCGAAGAGGAGATGGAAATTTTGGTTATGGATAATGCCAGCACACCTCCTCTATACGATTTGGTGAATTCGATTGGGGGAGGGGTAGTTCGCTACTACCGCAATCCAGAAAATATCGGTGCCCGACGCAATTTTAATCTTGGTATTGCCCTCAGTCGCGGTCAGTGGATTCATGTGCTTCCTGAAGATGAATATGTTCTTCCAGGTTTTTATTCCCGGTTGAAGAAGAGTCTAGAAACATGTAGTGATTCTGTGGGAGCAGCATTTACGGGTTATGAAAATATCAATGAGAAAGGAAAGATAATTTTCTCCCAACAAGTGTATGGAAAAGATACGGGTATCCATCAAGATTGGCTGTGGAAGATTGGCACTTCCAATGTCTTGAATCCCTGTGCAGTTGTGATTCGTCGCTCTACTCATGAACATCTGGGCTGTTACGATCCGGAGAACACTTATACTCCTGACTGGGAACTTTATAAGCGTATTGCTAGTTTTTATGATTGGTGGTACGAAGGCGATATTTTGGCACGTTACCGTGAGCATGATAATAATATGACCAGTGAATTGATATTATCTGGAGCTCAAGCAACGTCTATCCGCCTGGGGATTGAAATTTCCGAGAGCTATCTTCCTGCTGAGCATTGTGCAGCAATTACCGCCAAAGCTCGTAACCATTACTTTAATTATTGTCTAAACCATATGGTAATTCCCCTAAAGGCTGGAAATCTTGCTGGTGCATTTCGTCTGCTCCAAGAGGCACTCAAAATTGATCCGTCTCCTCAAGCTGTGGAGAAACTATTTACTTGGCTTACTAAAGCGGAAGCTGCTCCTCTACGGGATGAGATTGCTTCAAAGTTGCGCTCGATTATGTTGAATCATAGTTCAGAAAGTTTTTACTTTGCTTATCCCTAGTTATAGCAGAAGTCAGAAGTCAGAAGTCAGAAGTCAGAAGTCAAACTCTTTCGCTTACTTAGGTTTGAGACTTTTGTCATGTCCTAACTGCCCTGTCTTGATGCAGTCGCTCATGGGGAGGGGCTGTGTGCGGAACCTGCGTCCGCACCTTGTAAGCCCCGTGGAAACCACGCCAGTTGCTCATGGGGGAGACCCCCAAGACCGCACTGGCTCCCCAAGACCGCGCTGCATCGCTGGCGACTGCTATAGATATAGGGTTTTTATCTGGGTTGTGAACACACTTATTGCCAATACCCAAGGGCGAATATGTTCACAACTCTATACAATTACCAATTACCAATTAAAAAGTAAAAATTGAGGATTACAACAGTGACACAACTTTCTGAAGCACTTCAAGTTGCTCTTCAATATCATCGAG
>NZ_JAAHHE010000247.1:2821-9161 GCF_010692525.1 Moorena sp. SIO3B2 | reverse complement strand
CCCACCCATCTATCTAGACGTTCCTCACATCCCGGTGAGGAGTTCCTTAAAAGCTTGAGTTTTACTATGCTTAGAGTCAAGCCACCCTAGCTCAACCGCGTCAATAAGACTCAAGTCCATACCTTTCAAGAAACGCGCGGTACGGCGCAACAATACTGCTTGAACTTCAACCCTGGTCATAAACCGGGAGATTTCCTGGTCTGTACCGCGAGCCAGGATATTCTTCGCAGCATTATAGTCAGCCTGCAACACGACCCCATTAAACCTGGTAAAACTGTCCCCTTTCCTGACCCCTAACAGGGTGCCAGTTACGGAGTCAATTTGCGACGTGTAGCTCGGTTGAATTTCTGAAACTACTGAACCAGTCCAGTTAGCCCATTTCTGTAAAGAGTCCCGGATTGCTCCCTTCATCCAAGTATTTAACCTGCGGGACATCGCTAATGATTGACGAAAACCTTTGATTGCTTGGGTCAAATCCTCCGCAAAAACTTTTAACGATTCTCCCCTAAAAAGAGATTTAGAAGCAGCGCCTATTACAAAAATTACTGCTTGGTCTTTTCTTAAGCGACGATTCTCTGTTTTCCGGCTCAGATTATTTTCTAGTATACGAGCCGACTTAGCTGGGTCGATTTTCTCTAATTTTCTATGCAGTGCCCATAACTGGCCACGATTTCGGTTTTTCTTAACAATTCTGTCAGATTTATTGGTCGCTAGTTTACCTAAGCCAAGACCGTGTGCACGACCATCTGAATCATAAAATACTTCTGTGTAACCCTTATCTACACCAACACAACGACATTCAGTCGGATTATTGATAGTTCCATGATCAACCAAAAAATGGATTTCAAAGCGCTGCAAATGAAGATTGTAAATTAGTCGGATCTGTCCTGTTATTTTTCGATTATATCTTACCAGAATTCGATGGCGTTTACCTCGACGTAACCCAGCCAGTTCTAACTGGTAAGTGTGGCGAGAAATCCGTTGGCAGGAGTAACCGTTTTGTTGATAGACTATTTGATTTTTTATCCTTGAATGACCCCGCTGAAACTGCTTCCTAACAATTCGAGGCAAAAATGGATCGTCTAGAAAACTGGGACTTGATAGCTGTTTATAGCATTGATTTCGACGTTTTTTATTTTCTTTACCTGGAAATCGCTTATGCAGGATTTTTCCTAATGCTTCAATACAAGCAGCTTGTTGGGCACTAATGGCTTTACCGACATCGCTAACTGTCCATTCCATTAGTTTAGATGGTAGACCTAAAGATTCTGGAGTTCTCAAAGACCTAACCTCTGGGTAGGCTTTCCGCCAGTCGAGTCCCCAATGGCTAACGCTGCCAAGCTTGTTGTAGGATTCAGAACGAACGATGCCTAAGCGTTGCATCATGGCAACAAGCTCAGCTTCAACTACCATTGACATCCCAATTACTGGAACTACCTGAGTTGAGAGCTTTTTGACTGTGCCTGATTTTTTCTTCCCCTTAGACATATTCGAGCTTGTTGTAATCATTGTCCATTATACCCCAAAAAATCCCATTTTGTACCGCTTTTTGGGGGTTTAATGGCAAGGCATTGGTGGTCTGTTCAAGGGTCGTAGCAGATAGTAAACAGGTATAGCGCTACGCGCTATAACAAGTACGGTAGAGCCAAAAATTTCCCCTTTTCTAGTCATAAGCGTTACTTGGTCTAGAGGTTTGGGAATTCTAGAGGATAGTTCTTGCCCACGACATGCTTCAGTCTCTAGAAAAGCCCCATGGTCACCACAGATTTTTGTAAATTGCCACCTAAGTCGCATCACAATAAACCCTTAAACCAACTCCTGACCTTGCCCATTGCCTGTTACCTAGTGGCTCAGATGCCCTTGCTCTGCTCAGCTCAAATTGTTCCAGATAATACTCTACCGAACAATTCCATTGTTACTCCTAATGGCAATATCATTGAGATTACCGGTGGTACCACTGCAGGAGGTAATCTCTTCCATAGCTTCGAGCAGTTTTCCGTTCTGACTGGGAATACAGCCTTTTTCAACAATTCCCTGACTATTGACAGTATTATTAGCCGGGTCACTGGTGGCTCCATCTCTAAGATTGATGGCTTAATTCGGGCTAACGGTAGGGCTAACCTGTTTTTAATCAATCCCAATGGGATTGTGTTTGGTTCGGAGGCTTCCCTAGATATTGGTGGCTCGTTTATCGGCTCTACCGCCAACAGCATTAAATTTGCCGATGGCAGTGAATTTAGTGCTACCAATCCCCAGGAGCCTCCCCTGTTAACCATTAATATTCCTACTGGTTTACAGTATGGCTCCCAAGCCAATCCAGGCAGAATTGTGATCAACGGGCCTGGGAACAATCTGAGTATTAATCCCGCTACATTTGCAGTAATCAGAGACAATCGACCAGTGGGGCTGGAAGTACAGCCAGGTAAAACCTTAGCCTTGGTGGGGGGTGATGTGGCGGTTGCAGGAGGAAATCTCACCACAGCAGGAGGACGGATTGAACTGGGCAGCGTCCAGGGAGAAGGGATGGTAACGCTAACCCCAACTAACTCAGGTTGGACATTAAGCTATGAAGATGTAGGACAATTTCAGGATATTACCTTGTCCCAAGGGGCGTCGGTGAGTACCAGTGGTAATGGCGGGGGTGAAATCCAGGTGCAGGGTCGGCGGGTGACCCTTAGTCAGGGGTCAGCCATCTTAGCCGATACCCTGGGCAGTGGGGCTGGGGGAAGTTTGACGGTAAAGGCGACGGAGGCATTGCAAGTTATCGGTACCGTTGTAAATAATTTCTTTTTCAGCCGTTTATCTAGTGATGTAGCACCAGGGGCTACAGGGAATGGGGGTAATTTATTCATTGACACGGAACGCTTGCGGGTTGCTGATGGCGCTCAGATCTCCAGTGGCACCTTTAGCTCCGGGAATGCTGGCACCTTGACGATCACCGCTGCTGAGGTAGAGGTGATTGCTGGCTCGAACTTCGGTCCCAGTGGTTTGTTTGTGCCAGTAGCACCAGGGGCTACCGGGAATGGGGGCAATTTGCTCATTGACACGGAACGCTTGCGAGTTACTGATGGGGCTCAGATCTCAGCTAGTACCTTTGGCTCTGGAGATGGAGGAGATTTGCTAGTTCAGGCCAAGGAGGTAGAACTGATTGGTACAGCTTTTGGCATCTTCCCCAGTACCTTGTCGGCAAATGTGGAACTAGGAGCTACAGGGAATGGGGGCAATTTGCTCATTGACACGGAACGCTTGCGAGTTACTGATGGGGCTCAAATTTCAGCTACTACCTTTGGTAAAGGGGATGCAGGTGCTTTGAGGGCGCAAGTCACTGAGATGGAACTAATTGGTACCTCATCAGAGGGATTACCTAGTGGCTTGTTTGCCAATGTGGAACCAGACGCGATCGGGAATGGGGGCGACTTGACCATTGAAACTGAGGGTTTGCAGCTGACTGATGGGGGTCAGATCGCAGCAATTACCCGTGGTGAAGGGGATGCAGGTTCTTTAACCGTAAAGGCAATCGATTTGCAATTGAGTGGTACCTCACCACAGGGATTAGCCAGTGGCTTATTTACAGACGTCAGAGCAGGAGCCATTGGTAATGGGGGCCAATTGACCATTAACACCGAACGCTTGCGGCTAACTGATGGGGCTCAGATTGCAGCTAATACCTTTGGTGAAGGGGATGCCGGTTCTTTAACCGTACAGGCAATCGATCTGCAATTGAGTGGTACGTCAACCGAAGGATTACCCACCGCTCTGTTAGCCAATGTGGAACCAGACGCGATCGGGAATGGGGGTAAATTGACCATTAACACCGAGCGCTTGGGACTGGTTGATGGAGCCCAGATCTCAGCAATTACCCGTGGTGAAGGGGATGCAGGTTCTTTAACCGTAAAGGCAATCGATTTGCAATTGAGTGGTACCTCACCACAGGGATTACCCAGTGGCTTATTTACAGACGTGCGACGAGAAGCCATCGGGAATGGGGGCAAATTGACTATTAACACCGAGAGCTTGCGGCTCAGTGATGGCGCTCAGATTGAAGCTAATACCTTTGGTAAAGGAAATGCCGGTTCTATAGAGGTAAACGCAACAGACATCGAATTAATTGGTACCTCACCACAGGAATTAGCCAGTGGCTTATTTACAGAAGTCCGACGAGAAGCCATCGGGAATGGGGGTAAATTGACCATTGACACCGAACGCTTGCGGCTGAGTGATGGGGCTCAGATTGCAGCGACTACCTTTGGTGAAGGGGATGCTGGTTCTATAGAGGTAAACGCAACAGACGTCGAATTAATTGGTACCGCCACGAATTTTGCTAGCGCTATATTTGCCAATGTGGAATTAGAGGCCATAGGTACAGGGGGTGAGCTGACCCTTGAAACCGAACGGTTGCGCTTGGTGGATGGGGCTCAAGTGGCAACCATTACCAGAGGCGAAGGGGATGGGGGAACCTTGAGAGTTCAGGCACAGGAGATAGAACTGATTGGGAGATCAGACCTAGGTGCCAGCGGATTATTGGCGAATGCGATCGCAGGTAGTGGTAATGGCGGTAAATTAGAGGTCTTCACTGATCAGTTAAGTATCCGAGATGGAGCAACGATCAGTGTCAGTAACTTCCAAAGCAATAACCTCCTAGCACCAGGGCAAGGCCAAGCTGGGGATATTGAGATTGTGGCAAACTCGATCGAGCTTTCTAACAGCGGAGCGGACACTCCCAATGGTGGTGGTATTACCGCATCCAATTTCTCGGCGGGAGGAGGCAATATTGATATTTCCGCTAATCAAATCACCAGTAATCGAGGGCAAATCACTGCCACTTCTGAGCTTAGCGGCGGTGGTGATATTAAACTTACTAGTGACTTACTGTTCCTTTCAAACCAAAGCGCCATTAGTACCAGCGTTAATGACAGTAATGGTGGTGGCGGTGATATTAAGATTAATAGTGATTTTGTAGTGGTTGTAGAAAATAGTAACATCGCAGCCAACGCCATATTTGGTCCTGGCGGTAATATTCAAATCACTACTCAAGGTCTGTTTCTGTCTCCAGATAGCCAGATTACTGCCAGTTCTGAATTTGGTATTGATGGTCAAATCAACATTAGCAACCCAGACCCAACTCAAAACCTGGGATTAATCCCATTACCAGCAACTATCATCGATACCGGTCTACTCATTGCCACAGGCTGTAGCACCGATGATGAGCAGAATGGATTTGCTCTGCTTGGACGAGGGGGCTTACCCACTGACCCCACTGACCCCCTCAAAGGTGAAACCATTTGGATAGATTGGCGAGATTTCTCAGCAACCAGGCGTCAATTGTATCGGGCTGCTCGCAATCGGGGGAAAAAACCCAATCAGGAACCTCAAGTGACAGCGAAAAAGCCACCAATTATTGAAGCTCAAGGATGGATCATTAATCAGGATGGAATTGTGGAGTTGGTGCCTTATCCCACTGGTCCTGAGCTCAAACCAGTATTGAATAGGACCATCAACTGTCATAATCTTAGGTAAGCATAATAGGACTGTCAGCTATCAGCCGTCAGCTATCAGCCGTCAGCTATCAGCCGTCAGCTATCAGCATTCAGCTATCAGCATTCAGTTATCAGCATATGCGCTACGCGCACGCTTGGCCTTTGGCCACGCTCCGCGAACGCGAACAGCTATCACCTAAAGGCTGACGGCTGACGGCTGACCGCTGAAGGCTTACCATCAACAAACGCGATGCTCTTAAGGCCAAAGGCCACGCTACGCGAACAGAGCCACTACGGGAAGGCATACATTAGAATCATAAAACGAATGCGATCGCATACATTAGAATCATAAAACGAATGCGATCGCATACATCAGCCTGTGATACTCAAAGCATAGATTTACCAGAATAAAGTGAAAATTATCCTTAATTTTCGGTCACCAATGTCATTTTATCCAGCAACCGTAGTCTACATAATTTACAAATAAATCATAAAACCCAGACCTCTATAATTTTCTATTCTTTTTAAATATTTTGATGACATAACTAGTTTAGTTATAGAGCAAATGGAATAGGAAGCAGGGAACAGGGACTAGGGAGTAGGGAGCAGCGATGCAGAGCGGTCTTGGGGGAAACCCCCGTGAGGCCACTGCATCGCTTTTGCAATTAGGCAAAAATTCGGGAGAAAATTCCCACACTCCTCACACTCCCCGCGCCCCCGCCCCGCGCCCCCGCCCCACACTCCCGATCTTTTTTACAAATATGAGATGCACCCTTTCCCCATCTCGCTATCTCGCTATCTCGCTATCTCCCGACCCTCCCCACACTTCCCACATTTCCCACATTTCCCACATTTCCCACATT
>NZ_JAAHHE010000247.1:0-2460 GCF_010692525.1 Moorena sp. SIO3B2 | reverse complement strand
TCTCAGTAAAATTGAGCCACTGGAAGCCAAGAACTTTAACTTATTGCTGACCTTTCCAGATGGTCATAAGCTGCTCGTAAAGCAGGAGCGACATAACCAGGAAGGGAAAGCCGCTGGTGAGTTTTTGAATGAATGGCGAATTCAAGAATTCTTACAGCAATTTCCAGAACTTGCTAACCTCCGCTCTTTGATACCAGAGGTGCTGCATTTTGATGGTGAGAATTCCATTATGGTTTTCCGCTATCTCGATGACTATCGGGATTTAATGGATTTCTACGCCAAGGAAAATATCTTTCCTCCAGAGGTTGCTGCCACCATCGGCACCCTTTTAGGAAAAATCCATCATCATACATTTAATCGTAAAGACTATCAAGATTTATTCTGTAGTGAAACCGATAATATAACCACTGACCAAGTGCCTAGATTAGTTAACAGTTTAGAACGAATTGGTCCGGAGATTTTTGGTGCGGTACCTGCTGACGGGCTGAAATTCTTTGCCCTTTATCAACGATACGATAGTTTAGGGCAAGCGATCGCACAACTAGGCAATGGTTTTGCCCCCTGCTGTCTGACCCACAATGACCTAAAGCTAAATAATATCCTTCTGCACCAAGATTGGGAGCATGAGAGTACCAGCATTGTCAGGCTAATTGATTGGGAGCGCTGTAGTTGGGGAGACCCAGGGTTTGATTTAGGAACACTGATCAGTAGCTATGTCCAAATCTGGCTGAGTAGCCTAGTTATCAGTAAATCTTTAAGTATTGAAGAATCCCTAGGTTTAGCCATGACCCCCTTGGAACAGCTCCAGCCTTCCATTGCTGCCCTAACCAAAGGTTATTTTGAAACCTTTCCAGAAATTTTAGAACACCGACCTGATTTTTTGCGGACAGCAGTGCAATTTACCGGTTTTGGTTTGATTCAACGGATTCGGGCGATGATTGAGTACCAAAAATCCTTTGGTAATGCCGGGATTGCCATGCTTCAGGTTGCCAAGACCTTGTTGTGTCGTCCAGAAAAATCCATGCCCACAATTTTTGGCCCTGCTATTGCTGAATTAATTCAACTCAGTCCTTCCGCTGTTTAAGATAGATATAGCAATTCTCTATCCCATGAGGTACAAAGCGATCCCCCTAAATCCCCCTTATAAAGGGGGACTTTGAGGTTGATAATCGTACCTCATAAATTCAATAAACGCTATAGCATTTCCAAATAGGCTATGAATAATCTTGCTGATTTCTCATAACATCAAAAAGTCTTCAGAGGTCTTTCCTACTGCTCCCTACTCCCTACTCCCTACTCCCTACTCCCTACTCCCTACTCCCTACTCCCTACTCCCTACTCCCTACTCCCTACTCCCTACCAAAGCATGATCCAACTACTTGATTCTAGAGAAATTCAACTATCCCAAGTCGCCAATCAGCAATTACTAGATGTTCTAGACGATATTGTTAACAAAGTAAAAATCCAATCAGACTTCTCTATTCACCATTCAGATTACAAACCGTTGGAAATTCCAGCCGAAGCTGTGGAACGTTTTCAACGGATGCCCGAAGAGATGCAGCAAAAATATATCAGTCTGCAACTGCGGAGTTTTCTCTATGGTATTTATTACAATGGCTCAATGCGAGATACTCTCGCACCGGAAGCAGATACTGAAGCTGCGCCACTAGACCTAGAGAACAATACCATCCTGGGAGTAGATGTGGGATTTTATCAGCGACTCCACGACAGCAATAGTGGCAAAGGCTACTTTGACCCTGGTTGGTCTGTTCTCAGAGAAGAAAGTGATGGCACTTTGGCTGTGACTAAGGGAGGATTGAGGCTGCATATTGAACGGGAGCAGCATCTGCCAGCATCCCAGCAATCTGCCACCGTCGGGGATTCAGTAGCAATCCGTATGCCTAAGAATTTGGTGCAAAATGGCTTTTATATGGCCGTTGGCAATCTAGAAGCAAATCGTCCGCAAACAGACCAGTCAGTGACTGTGCGAATTTACTTCAACTTGACTCCTGACGGTGCAGTTGCCGTAATGGGTAGCTTAACCCAACAGCTGAACGACATGGAAATTCCGTTCCACTTTAAAGTTTTGTACAATCCCAAGGACTACGAACGACACGATTCGGGGGTACTCTACTTTGATAAGCGTAACTATGACGCTGTTGAGGGAGTTTTAAAGACTGTTTATACAGAGCACCAATCTCATTTTCAGCCAGATGTTCCCCTATTTACCATGGAGCTAGCACCAGGTTTGGGGTTAGCAGAAGAACCAGACCAAAAATTTGCCGAACAGGAAAGCTTTGGCATGAATCGCTGTCAGATTGTGGCCAATGGGTTGTTGGAAGCTTGGCATCAAGGGGATGATTCCACTGAAGGAAGGATGAAGGCTATCCTTGGGCAATTTTCTAGGCTGGGGATTGACTTGGAGCGTGTTTATCTGAATGCCAATTCTGAAGATATTTA
>NZ_JAAHHE010000246.1:4377-9165 GCF_010692525.1 Moorena sp. SIO3B2 | reverse complement strand
GCTACTTGAGGTGCTATCAGCTTTGTGGCACAGGCTTCGACGCATCGGACCTAACTCAAATTAAACGAATACTTAGCCCTTTTCTTGATGCACTCGCTCACGGTAGGGGCTGCATCGCTTATTCGCGCATCACCTCAAGTAGCCTGGGCTATGGGTATAAGCTGACGGCTGACCGCTGACTGCTGAATGCTTACACGCGAACAGCTTATCCGTTACGTCCCAGCGTCGAAGCCTGTGCCACGCTACACCGAACAGCTTTTGAAGAAAACAGGTAAGCATTGGAATAATGCTGAGTTAAGTCACAAGCTAGAAGCCTCTGCCACGGCTGACCGCTGACCGCTGACCACTGACCGCTGAATGCTTACATGTGACGATAAGATTGATAGTAAAAGGATAACTAAAATGAAGCAGTTACTGTTACTGTTAGCTTTGGCGGGATTTCTGAGTTTAGGGAGTGCGATCGCTAAATTAAATTCCCCTCAACCTCCGGATCTACAGTATCTGCTAGAGCGTGGTGAATGTTCAGCTTGTGTATTAGAGGGGGGAAATCTACAGGGGCTCAATTTTCATTTTGCTGAGCTAGAAGGAGCAAATTTGCAACATATTCATGGCAAAGGCGCTAACTTTGAGGGGGCAAATTGTGGGAAAAGTCAATGGCAAAATTCTCAGCTTCAGTATGCTGATTTTAGGGATGCTAATCTGAGCCATGCTAATTTACAACATGCTGATTTAATGGTAGCAAATTTCAAGGGAGCAAACCTGATTGAGGCTGATCTAGATTACGCTAATCTCCAAGGTGGTAAGTTTCAAGCTGCCCAAATCAGTAATGGACATTTACAGAGTGCTAATTTGGCCTATGCTCATTTAGAAGGAGCTAATCTAGCTAATGCTGATTTAAGCAACAGTCGGTTGGAAGGAGCAATACTGAAGGGGGCTAATTTGCAGGGAGCAAGTTTAGCAGGGGCTAATTTGAATAAAGCTAATTTACAGGGGGCTAATTTAAAAGGGGCTAATCTAAATTTTACTAACTTCACAAACGCTAACCTATCTGATACTTATCTTGGGGGAGCAATGCTAGACCAAACCAACCTTGAAAATGCTGTGCTGGAAAGAGCTTGTTTCGGTCCTGTGGAATGTACTCTCAAAACCCATTCAATGACATCGTTTTCAACAGCGGCTACTTTCAAAGAGGTTAACTTCAAGGGAACGAACGTAAAAGGAACAAGTTTTAAGGGAATTGATGGGGAAACTATTCCCTGGGAAACTATGGAACTGTGCAATACAATTTTACCTGATGGAGTGGTAAGCGATCGCGATTGTTAGAATTAAGAATTTAGAATTTAGAATTTAGAATTGGGAGTAGGGAGTAGGGAGTAGGGAGTAGGGAGCAGGTAAGAGGTAAAAGGCAAGAGGCAAGAGGCAAGAGGCAATAGGTAATAGGCAATAGGTAATAGGTAATAGGTAATAGGTAATAGGTAAAAAATCCTATGTACCTCTTAGTTATGGAAAACGCTGTATTAGCTTATTAGCTCATTATATAGCAATTCTCTATGCCATCAGGTACAAAGGTATCCCCCTAAATCCCCCGAGCGAGGGATTGCTCGCTCGGGGGACTTTGAGGTTGAGAAGCGTACCTCATAAATCCTATAAACCCTATAACTAATAATTTTATCATCCTTTGATGATGTTGTGATCCAAAATTACTAAACCATAAGTATTCCATTCCCGATTCCCAATTCCCGATTCCCGATTCCCGATTCCCGATTCCCGATTCCCAATTCTCAATTCTTAATTCCCAATTCTAAATTCTAAATTCTTAATTTCCTAAAAAAATAGCCGTAGAAATACTATCCACGGCTATGTCAATCACATATGTCAGAAATTTCCGAAACCCAAGGCCCCCGGGGGGGAAAACCCCCCAGAATTTTAGCGATGCAGCGCGGTCTTGGGGGTTTCCCCCATGAGCGACTGCATCAAGACAAGGTGTTATGGCAACAACCAATACTTGGTCATAGTAGTCATCACTTCACCTGGAATATCGGTCGGTTCTAGAGGCGTCCACTCCGCGATTTCTGCATAGCCTAGGGCATAAAGCATCTGCATACTATGAATTACTGATTCACGAGGACCTTTGAGAGTGTGCTGAGTAGGTTGTTTCTTGAAGTTGCGAGTAAATTTTTCTGACATTGTGAAAAAGTTCAGCTTGGTTTATATTTATTATTGTAATGATTATATTTTTAGTTGTCAAGGGTTTTTATTTTTTTTTTAGGGTTAATAAAAAAAAATTATTTGACCGATAATAGGCTAGATAATTTTATTTTTTAATATCATTTTTTTTGGTATAATAATTGTAAGCATTCAGCCGTCAGCCGTCAGCCGTCAGCTAAAGGCTCACGCTACGCGAACAGCTTTTTGGCACAGGCTTTGGCCAAAGGCCACGCTGTGCGAACGACGCTGGGACTTCACTCAGATTAAACCAATGGTTACTTGTTGTCTTGATGCAATAGCGAGTGGGGAAACCCCCTGTTCCCTTGCTGCATCGCTTATTCAAAAGCTGTTCGCGTAGCGCTTAAGCTGAATACTTACTAATAATTTTACAGCTACAGCGGTTTACAATTTAATCAGGTACACAGGATTTTTTACCTACTCCCTACTCCCTACTCCCTACTCCCTGTTCCCTGTTCCCTGTTCCTTATTTAATGTTAAAATTATGTCCAACAATCCTAACTATGATGCTCTTAAGGCAGCAATGAAATCTTTGCACGACCAGACAGTATTTCCTGTGGCTGGTAAAGATTTCCGTCATATTGGATCGACGTTTATGTGTCGTACAGAAATCGATTCTGTCTCCTCAGACTTTCACCGTGGTATTGATATTGGAGAAATGGATGGTCAGGCTGGTGATGATGATATTATTGCTGCCTATGACGGGGTTTTTTGGGGATACCGGGAATACTCTGGTGCTGGTTGTACCGTGAGGCTGCGTCATCAGTTTCCGACACCGTTTACTTACCATGGCAAAACAGTCAAGTATTTTTATACGTGGTATTGTCATCTCGACAAAGACAGCACGTTGCCGATTGTTAGTGGTTGGAAAAAAGGAAAAGATGGAGAAGCGATTAGTGCTGGTCAGTTAATCGGCAAAATGGGAAAAAGTGGAGAAACTAATGTAGTTCATTTGCATTTTGAGATTAGGATAGGTACTAATAATTCTTTAGAATATCAATTAGCAAATCCTCAGGTGACTCAATGGGGCTTCGATCCACATATTCACCCAATGCTACTCTACCAACCCCACGCTCCAGCTGCTTCACCATCGTTAACTCAGGTTGGTAGCTGTGTACCAGGAAATCCTGTGGTGCTGGAATATGCAATACACCGGGAGCAACCTCTGCTTAATCGAGTTGAAATTAAGATTATTGATCGTAGTACGGAAATGGCGGTTAAATCTCACGTTGTTGATTTAACTCTCCGGGAGGGAATGGACCCAAGGGAAACAAAAAAGTTGGATAACCTTGACCGGGATAAAACTCATTTTGAGTCTATTCCCTTTGGGTATCATCCAACAGTAAGTGAGTATAAGACGAAAATAATTATACCTGCTGAGTATATCGATAGTTACTTTGATTCTAATTATCAACTGAAGATTGAAGTATCTGATATTTGGGATTATAAAGTGGGTGAAAGTTTGTCTCTTAGTGTTTAGGGAGCGGTGCGACCCGTGGCGAATTTAATTCGCCTACGGAAAGCGCACCGTAGGGAGTAGGGACTTCGGAGCAGTGTCAAGATATCCGAGGAGTTTTTGGTGTTACGATAAATTAAGATTGGTTGTCATAATTTATTGATAAATGCTAGAATTTATTAGCTCTTGCTTCTTACCTCTTGCCTTTACCTAAGAGATTCCGTTCACAACTCAAATAGAAATATTATATTGACTGACCTGTCACTCCCATGAACGAAGAACGCCTCCAAGCCTATCGAAAGTTGATTGACCAACTACTCGCGGAGTCTAATGATCAAGAAGTCTCTCAGATTTTGAATAGCTACCGGGATTTGGTGGATGGGGGATTGCAGCAGACAATGCTGGCAGTGGCGGAAAATTTGCGAATCCAGGGCGATTTAAATTAGTTGAATTTTGTAATGAATATTGTCAAGCGGTTGTCTAATTTTGTAATAACTCTTGTAGAGCGGTTGATGGGGGTGAATCGCCACACATCTGATGCCAAAGTCAACTTTCTCTTACAGGTACTACAAGCAACCGCAGAGAGTAATAGTGACGCGCAGGTAGTTTACCCATTACTGAAAGCAAATACAGACAAACTAGATGATAGATTAGCAGAATTATTGCGGGTTGTAGCAACAACTATCCTAGCGGAAGCGGAAGCAGATCAAGCGGAATACTTAGCAGCAGTTATTGGCAATTTCAGCAATCTAATTCAGCAATTCCCCTTGGGTGACAAAGCCAGCACTATGGAAATTGCCATCACGGGCTATGAAGTCGCACTAACTGTTTTCACCCGTGAAGCTTTTCCTATTAATTGGGCATCCACTCAAAACAATCTCGGTCTTGCTTACCGTAACAGAATCACAGGGGATAAAGCACAAAACCTCGAAGATGCGATCGCTTGCTACCAATCCGCTTTATCAGTTTTCACCCGTGAAGCTTTTCCCATTGATTGGGCATCGACTCAAAACAATCTCGGTCTTGCTTACTCAAACAGAATCACAGGGGATAAAGCACAAAACCTCGAAAATGCGATCGCTTGCTACCAATTGGCTTTAGAAGTA
>NZ_JAAHHE010000246.1:0-3831 GCF_010692525.1 Moorena sp. SIO3B2 | reverse complement strand
ATCGCTTGCTACCAATCCGCTTTAGAAGTAAGCACCCGTGAAGCTTTTCCTATTGATTGGGCAATGACTCAAAACAATCTCGGTAGTGCTTACTCTGAGCGAATCACAGGGGATAAAGCACAAAACCTAGAAGATGCCATCGCTTGCTACCAATTGGCTTTAGAAGTACGCACCCGTGAACCTTTTCCTATTGAATGGGCAACGATTCAAATCAATCTCGGTGGTGCTTACTTTAACAGAATCACAGGTCAGAAGGCACAAAATCTAGAAGATGCCATCGCTTGCTACCAATTGGCAAAAGACGTTTTCACCCGTAAAGCTTTTCCAAAAAAATGGGCATTGACTCAAAACAATCTCGGTTTTGCTTACCAAGATGCTCAAAATTTCCCTGAAGCTTACAAGGCTTTTGATGCTGCCATTAAAACCGTAGAATTCCTGCGAGATGAAATTATTTATGGTTCTGGAGTAGAAGACTACAAGACCAAACTAGCTGAAAAATGGAATAGAGTCTATCGAGGCATGGTAGAAACTTGCCTAGACTTAACTAAGATCACCGCAGCCATTGAATATGTTGAACGGAGCAAAACCGGCAATTTAGTTGAAAAGATTATCAGCCGTGACCTGAAAACTATCTTTCCTGTAGATGTTGCTACTCAACTACAACAATACAGGGATGAAATAGCGGCAGGTCAGGATAAAATCCAACAGGGTAAAGCTGAGAATCCAAAAGTATTAGCACAACATCTTCAAGAATTGCGACAGCAGCGGAATGAATTACAAGAGCAATATTTACCTATCGGTTCTAGCTTTAAGTTTGAGCAATTTCAGCAGAAGCTGGATCACCATACTGCCATTGTAGAATTTTACATTACAGGGGATAAGCTGCTCACTTTCATCTTTACCAGCGAAACTCAACAACCCATAGTTTGGCAATCTGAACCACAAGACTTCAAAAAATTTCAAAAATCGGTAAATGGGTATCTCAGAGCCTACTACAACAAAAAATACCATTGGCAACGTCGCCTGACTACCCGTCTACATTTGCTTGCAAAAATTATACACATTGATGACATCATTGAGCAAATCCCCCCAGAGTGCGATCGCTTAATTTTAATCCCCCATCAGTATTTACATTTGTTCCCCCTTCATGCTTTACCTATCAACAGTCAGCAGGGAGAAGGTAAATATAAAATTCTGATCGATCGCTTTCCAGCAGGGGTAAGTTATGCCCCTAGCTGTCAACTACTCCAACTTGTTCAAACCAGAAAACGCCCGGACTTTACCCAGTTGTTTGCGGTTCAAAACCCTACTGATGATTTAGTTTACACTAACCTAGAAGTAGAAGTGATTAAATCATTTTTCCAGGATGCTGAAGTCTTAGCCAGCCAAGACGCAAAGGAAGCTGCTGTCAAAGTAAATCAGAACTTGACAACAGCCCACTGTTGCCACTTTTCCTGTCATGGTTACTTCAACTCAGAATCACCTGTAGAATCAGCACTCCTTTTAGCGGAAACTAAAACAGAACAGGTAGTCCAAGACAAAACTACAGAAGATGGATTTCTTACCTTAGGGGAAATTTTTGCCCTAAAATTAGAACAATGTCGCCTTGTCACCCTTTCTGCTTGCGAAACCGGATTAATCGACTTTAGTAACAGTAGCGATGAATACATTGGTTTACCCAGTGGTTTCCTAGTTGCCGGTAGTCCAGCGGTAGTTAGTAGCCTGTGGACGGTAAACGATTTATCGACAGCGTTGTTGATGATTAAATTTTATGATAATCTGCTAAACTACCACATGTCCTTAGCAGTTGCCCTTAACCAAGCGCAACTCTGGCTGCGGGATAGCAGCAAAGAAGAATTAGAGGAGTACATTGATAATTTGCCTGCGACTTTTGTTCAGAAATACGTAAGTAAGGCTATGCTTCACAATTTTGATAACAGCGATAAACCCTTTAATTCACCATTTTATTGGGCTGCATTCTGTGGGATTGGTCAATAGGAGTTAAGACTATGAAAGCTGAAAATTATCTATTTTTATCTGCTTTTAAACAACTACTGGATACCAAAACTGAGTTGTTTAAAGACTCAGAACGAACGGACCTAGAAGAATTAATTACTTCATTACCAAGTGATACGGAACAGCTAGCCAATGGGATTTCTCGGTGGTGTGCTTCTCACTCAGACATTAATAATGCTTTGATAGCTCTACTTGCTAGTAAAACAATTGATAAGAAGGGAATTGGAGGCACTTTCCCCACTGATGAAACTAAAGCCGAAGAGGAAAAAAACTTAAAGGAAACTCTGATTAATGCCCTCCGCAAGAGTTCTACTGAAGAAACCGAAAAACCCAAAAATCCCAAAGGCTGATGACTGACACCGCCTTGCCAATCAAAAACCCCAGCGTCACCCTTTATGCCTTCCATCTCTGGCAAGACCTCAGCCAAGAACTGGGACAGTTGCGACAGGATGCGGATCAGTTGTGGCAACACTGTGCTAACCTCAGCGAACCCCTAGCTATCCCAGACCTGAAATCTTTACCGGAAAAATTACAATCCCCTCCAAGCCAAACAGGGATCACAAGCGATCACGTAGACTTACTCCCAGGGAATGGTCGCTTAACCTATACGCCACCATTGCAAATAGAAGGCTCTGCCCTAACAGTAGAGGTCTATCCCCGACAAATTCATGACACCTATGCCCTTGACCTAACCCTCTATTACCAGAATGTCACCGTTGCAGCCAGTCAATTTAGTCGGTTAAATCCCCAAGGGTGCCTCCTATCCAGCACTATTCAAGCTTCTTTGGGACAAACCTTAGTGCTCTATGGCGAACCAGTGGGCAGTCCCGATGAAGATAGAAAGTTAGCCGATGCCTGTGTGGATGCTTTTTTCCAGGGAACCGACCAAAAACCTGAATTTAGCGCATTTGGGCAGTTATTTGGTAGCCCAATTTTTGCCTATGACAACGGTAAGGAGAAACCAACGGAGCAATGTCACCTTCTGGTCTGCTTAAACCGTCACCCAGAAACCTTAAAGCTGGTTGAAAAGACGTCTTTGTCATTTTTCAATCTATTGTGCTGTCGCAGTAAAATCCTGTTTGCTTATCATGAATCTCGTTGGTGTTATCGCGAAACTAGAGAGCTATATGGGCAACTAGAACAAGACGTTCAACGCTTCAAGGAATTGCCAACAGAGCGAGAAACACGGCTAGAGCAACTGAAGCAAAAACTGACCGAGATGCCATCCAAGACCTTTGACTATGCTGGTTATCTGCGAGACATGGAGGATCACAACACTGCGATCGCTACCAATGCCGCCAACTATGACTACTGGCTAGAAAAAATCCGCGAATATAGTCTCAAAGACGATAATATCGAGTTTTTGGAATACTTCCTCAACCAAAGAACCAAGCTGTTTCAAAATCAGATTCAAGTCAACCTCAATTATCTCAAACCGGGTCAGCAATTATTTGACCAGATGCTTGGTAGTATCCGAGGCATTGTGGAGACTGAACAAGCACAACAAGAGAAACGATTAGAACGTTGGATTGCCTCGGTGGGTATTGGTTTAGCGGTCAGTGGTATTTCTTCCCAAGCTGCTGGTAAACCGGTAGAGTCTATTATCGCCCAACTAGACCCTAAACAATCCTTAGATTGCCCCACCGCTGGTTTTACACCTTGCTTGACTTACAGTGTCGTGTTTGTGCTATTTCATGTGGTAGTTGGTGTGATCGCTGGGTTAATTGTGTATCGCATTATTCATCGGGTATCAAAATGATAAGGTTGTAGGGTGGGCAAAGACCGTTTATTTATTTTGATAATTCTAGATAATAG
>NZ_JAAHHE010000245.1:0-9234 GCF_010692525.1 Moorena sp. SIO3B2 | reverse complement strand
AATGGTTGGTCAGGGATAGAACATTTTAGAAAAGAACATAAATGTTCCCATCCATCCCCACCAGTAATATTCATAATTAGTAAATCTTCAGGTCTATGGGCAAAGTAATTTTGTACGTGCTGCACATGTCTGTGATATGCTTCTTGAAAAAGAACCGCGTCATAAACTAACGTGCCATAGTTTTTTAGCCTATTTTTTTTAATAATTTCTCTGTTTTTTGGTGAAAATTCGTCTAGATTGATTCTCTGCTCAAAGTGGTACTTACAGGACTTTAACCACTGGTTTAAGTCTCTCACTGTTAAAATGAACTTAGAGCCAGGATAGAACTGATCTAATTCTTCAAAACAACAGGCAACGGAGATATCCATAGCTGCATCATAACGATCGATTTCTTCCAATGTTCTAGGGTAATGAATGCTAGCGTATCCCAGGATTTCCAGGGCGGCGTGTAAGCTAGTTGTTCCAGTCTTAGATAACCCAATACCCAAAATTTTTGTAGTCATAGAGTCTTTTACAAAATTGCTCAATAAGAATTGTATCATAGCAAGCCTAAATGATTTGTGTAAGAGGTTGGAGCGCGATTGGCTTTGCCCCGTAGCCTTTCATCCCACATTGCGCACGACAAAACGTACTACATTTTGTCGTGCGCAATGTAGGATATAACTCAATGCCAATTATTTTGGGGCAGATTTTCTGATTTTTTTATGAGTACAAATACTCATATCTCACTCTCGCTATTGTATTGCAAAACGTACTACATTTTGTCGTGCGCAATGTAGGTAATAAAAGTGTGGGAAGGGTGGGGCGGGGGCGCGGGAAGGGTGGGGAGATGGGGAGATGGGGGAGATTTTTATTAAGGGTAATTATCCTGACATGATATTACTAGATAAAATGAGTTTGCTATGTTAAGATAATCTAGAGCTATAATTGAGGTAAAATCAGTTGGCAAGAATTAATCAAAAAGTTGGTTTTATCTGTGGCGCTGGTCATTCGGGATCGACGCTTTTGGGGCTGATTTTGGGAAGTCATCGGGATTGTTTTTATTGTGGAGAGGCTAATAAAACCAGATATTTCCAAGATTTGCATAAACCAGAGAGAAAAAGAACTTGCAAAATTTGCGGTAGTAACTGTCCGGTTTGGGGGGATTTTGTGGTTATCGATAGCCTCGATATCTACGAACAATTATCGCGCCAAACCGGAAAGGCGATCGTTATCGATTCGACCAAAGAAATCAAGTGGATAACAGAACAGATAACCGCGATAGAAAATACAAATTCTCAGATTTTTTTGCTTTTTATGCAAAGAGATGGTCGAGCAGTTATCAATTCTTACCTGAGAAAATATCCAGAAAACAATGTAGAGCAAAGAATTAATAGCTGGGTTGAAAAAATAAATAATACCCAACTATTCTACGAGCAATTTAGCGGAAAAAAAAGCAAAGTTAAATATGAAGAATTAGCTAGTAAGCCCGCAGAAGTAACCAAAAGGTTGTGCGATTTTTTCGAGATCGAATATCAACCGGAAATGGTCGAGTATTACCTGCACGAACATCATCCCATTGGCGGTAACAGCGGGACTCAGTTTTTAGTAGCCAAAGCACAAAATAAAAACTTAGATACCTCTTTTGCTAAAGTTTCCGAAAATCGCCGAGATTATTATCAGAATCACGGTTTAGAAATTAGCTTAGATTTGCGTTGGCGAGAAGAACTAGACCCTGATGTAGAGCGTTTATTTGTGAAAATTGCTGGTAAAATTAATGAAGAATTTAAGTGGGAAGTGTAGAGATGAAAAAAATAGACTTAGTGTTTAGAACTGTCGGAGAACGAACCTCGGATGCGGCGCTAGAATTGGCGGTAAAAAACATTCAGCCCCAACAGGTGCATATTATCGAAAATGTTAAACCATTTTCTAAAGCTGTGCAGCAAATGTTGGCAATAAATTACGATTGCGATTTTGTGGTATTTGCGGATGCTGATTGTTTGATTTTTGAGGATATGGTACCATTTCTCCAGGACAATAACCTTCCTTATGTAGACTGTTACGTTCTCGATCAATTCCGAGGTCACATCCATTGTGGGGTTCATATTACCAGAATTGACGTAGTGCGAACGATGCAAAAAATAGAAATTCCCGAAGGTGATCGCCAATACGTGCTGCGACCAGAGTCTAGCACTCGTAATTTAGCCCTACGTCAGCTAAACCAAGGCAAGGCTTTTAAGCATTTTCAAATCTTTCACGACTTTTTTCAGTATTACCGAGATGTTTTTGTTAAATATGTGATCAGGGAACTAAGAAATCGTAAAGGTTATTTGGAAGCCAAATTAAAAGTTAATCAAGCTGATTGGAAAAAGCAAAGCGAGGACAGCAAGGAACGAGATTTTATTGTGGCTAACTATGCTGTCAACTACAGTCGAAAATTCATTAAAGGAAACCCAGAAGAAATTGAGCAATTAATTGCCGATTTACCGCAGATTGCGATTCGCGAGTTAGAAAAGTTAAATATTGCCGAAAAAGAAGCATTGACTTTACAACAAGTCTTGGAATTATCCGCTAAGATTAATCCGAAAAAATGGCAGCGAAGTAAGCGGATGAAAGTATTTGGGATTGGCTTAAGTCGCACGGGGACAAAAAGCTTAACGGAGGCATTAAATATGTTGGGTATCAATGTCGTTCATTATCCAAATGATGAAACAACTCTGCAAGAATTGATAGCAGGAAATTACGAGTTTTCCTTATTGAATAGTTGGGATGGCATTACTGATATTACTGTTGCTCCTTATTATGCTCAGTTAGATAAAATTTATCCCGATAGTAAGTTCATTCTGACGGTGCGGGAAAAAGAATCTTGGCTCAAATCAATAGAAGCACATTGGAGCAAAAAACCTATCTTTGACGATGCACCGGAAGAGAAAAGTAAAATGCAGTTGAGGAGATTACTACGGAGTGCTGTGTACGGAACTTATCAGTTTAATGCTGACAGATTATCTTATGTTTACGACCTCCACTATAAAAATGTGCTGGAATATTTCCGCGATCGCCCAGACTCTTTATTAGTTATTAATATTTGCCAAGGAGAAGGATGGGACAAGTTATTTCCCTTCTTTGATTTTCCAGTAGGGTGCAACGAACCATTCCCCTACAATAAAAGAAAGATATGAAGATATGAAACATTTATCAAATAGGTGAGGTACACAAGTTTGGGATTTTAGGGAACAGGGAACAGGGAACAGGGAAAAATACTGTACCTTATATTAATGAGGTACGGTAAATAGTAGACAGCATAAGGAGCATAAGGGTTTCCGCCATTTTCCGCATATCACACTAATAAGAGCAAATGCTATAAAAGAAATGCTCCCATCACAGATTTAAATTTTCCTTTCCCGGAAAAAACAGTCCTTGCTGTGACAGAATAAAAATAAGACAGATTCGGAGTTAGGATAAGTGACAACAAGCAACGTAGTTCTAAAAATTGCCCTAAGTGATGCTGATAAATTAGATACAAACAGAGCAGTCAAAAAACTGTTACAGCGAATATTTAAATATGTTTGGCAAAACAAGTTACCCTTCTTTTTTGCGTTAGTGATAATTATTTGTCTGTCAATTATGCAGGCTCTAATTCCCCAGGTTACTCGCTACACGATTGACGTTGTTATCCCCACCAAACAATTGAATTTATTACCTTGGATAGTAGGCGCAATTTTTTTAATTTCTATCCTTACGGGGGTGCTTAATTATGGTCGCACCTATCTGATGTCTTTGTTTGGTGAAAGAATAATTGACAGCATTCGCAACGATATGTACAAACATATTCAGGGGCTATCAATTAGCTTTTTTGAAAATCAGCGGACGGGGGATTTAATGTCACGGCTGGCGAAAGATGTCAATGCAATTGGTACTTTAGTTACTGCTGACATTGCGGAAATTTTAGTAGATGTTTTCACCGTGATTGTCATTATTATTTATCTGTTGACTACTGATTGGCAATTGAGTCTACTGCTGATTTTTACCTGGCCCCTGACGATTTATATGACGCAAGTTTTTGGCAAATCAATGCGGGGTGCTTACCGAGAGGTGGAAGAGCAAGCCGCAGCGGTTAACAATCATCTCCAAGATACAATTTCCAATATTCAGGTCATCAAATCTTTTGGTAACGAACGGTACGAAATTAACCGTTTTTTTGAACAAAGCCGTAGCTATATGGAGGCGAATATTCGCGCTACTCGTCTTTGGTCAATTTTCTTTCCGGTTATTGATGTCCTCAACAACATTGGGAGTGCGATAGTTTTGGTTTTCGGTTCCTGGGAAGTAATAGTTGGTCGTCTGACTATTGGTGAACTAGCTGCTTTTTTAGCCTATGTCTCTCAAGTTAATAGACCAATCCGACGTTTTAGCAAAATGATTCAGCTCGTGCAAAGAGCCCTTGTTGGTTCGGAGCGAGTCTTTGAAATTTTGGAAATGGAACCAGAAGTAAAAGAAAAGGAAGATGCAGTTGTATTAACTTCCGTAGAAGGTAACCTGAAATTTGAAAATGTCGAGTTTGGTTATCAGGAAGGGGAGACAGTTCTACATGACTTTACTCTGGAGATAAAACCGGGAATGACTGTGGCATTAGTGGGTTCTTCTGGTGCGGGAAAAAGCACCGTTGCGAAACTAGCTGCTCGTTTTTACGACCCTCAAAAAGGGAAAATTTTAATTGATAATCGCAATTTGCGGGATATCAGTTTGGAGTCTCTGCGATCGCATCTCGGAATTGTTTCCCAAGAAACTTTACTCCTTTACGGCACGGTACGAGATAATATTGCTTATGGCAAGATTGATGCTACGGATGCGGAAATTGAAGCCGCCGCTAAAGCAGCTAATGCCCATGATTTTATTATCAACTTTCCGGAGGGTTACAATTCAATAATTGGCGAACGCGGTGTGAAACTTTCGGGAGGACAAAGACAGCGTTTAGCTATTGCTCGCATTCTCCTTAAAAATCCCCAATTTGTCATCCTTGACGAAGCAACTTCTGCTCTGGATACCGAGTCCGAACAACTCATCCAAGAGTCTTTGCAGCAACTATTAAAAGACCGCACGAGTTTAGTTATTGCTCACCGACTTTCCACGATTGAAAAGGCAGATAAAATTGTTGTTTTAGAGTCCGGATGCATTTTGGAAACAGGAACGCACCCAGAATTAATTGCTAAAGGGGGAAGGTATGCTTCTCTGCACTCCCGGCAATTTCCGCAAAAATCCAGTCAGTTAGAACCACTAGACATTCAGGACAAAAAACTAGAATATGTTTCATAACCATAACGGTTGAGGTAATCGCTAGTTATTGTTTCAATTGTTTCTAATTCTTGGTTGGTAAAACATCGTTGTTTCTGCCACTGTTGAATTAATTCCGGGTTAAAGGGGGTTTGGGTGTGGGGATGAATGTCTTTAGTCACCCCCAGCAAGCGGGAACCCCCTTTATTTAGTTCGTAAAAATTCAACATCTGCTTGTCGAAGGAAATATCCAAAAAGGCGCATATTTGGCTGCAAACTTTTTCTGGTGTTAAAATCAGGTTTTCATAACGGACTACGAAGACAGTTTCGGGAAAGTTTTCCTTCATTTCCCAGATCCCCTGACCGCGACTTTGGCAAATTGTTGCTGCTTCTTCTAGAGATTTTACAAAATATATATTATCGAGCATTGAGCGAACTATATCTCTGGGGTCTCTGACAATATAGATAAATCGAGCATCGGGGAAGACTTTTTGGGTATAATCTGTATAAGGTTTCTTAGCGTAACAGCCTTTTTTGTTGCCTAGATAGTCTGTACCGCTATTGTTTTGGCAAGCAAAAAAATTAAAGAGAGAGTCAAGAAGCTGACTGATGGTTAAGTCGGTTTTCCAGGAAACGGTGGCGATAAATTGGTCGAGGTTAAAATTTGGCCAACTGTTGAGTTTTTTGTCCGATCGCATTAAGGCGATCGCCACCTCTTTCTGTTCTCGATTTAACTGTTTGGTAGTAAAATCTTTGGCAAATAATTGCTGAATAAAATGCGTCTCCGGCGTTACAGTAATCTGGGGATGTGCAGACAAAACTAGCTGTAGCAAGGTTGTTCCCGAGCGCGGCGCACCGGAGACAAACAAATGATTACTTTCTTTCATACTTCATAACCATAAAAAACTGACAGACTTTCTTTCATTATACAATTGAGATAATCAATATCGGCTGTACTCAAGTTGTCTTTAAATCCACCTACTTTACCTCTGCGAGTTTTGTAAGAGTTGATATCTCCAGGATCTACCGCACTGATGCGCGGCGAGTTAAATTTATTTTCAACTTCCATTTTGCGCATATTCTCAAAACTAGCATATTCTCCTGCTTTTGCAATCAAATCGTCGGCAATTTCTGGTAAACCTAAGAAATGTAACATCCGACGCAATTCTTTTTGGCGATCGCGATGGATATCTTCATAGCGAACCAGTAAAAAATCTTGGGGTACCTCTCGATTTTCTGCCCAGATATTATAAAAAAGGATAAGTGTGGCGAAACTACCATTCTCTTCGCGAATAAATTCCGATAAACTACCGTCATAAGCTTGGCGACGTTTCGTTTTCTGGTAATAGTTAGAGACGATCGCATCTCTGGGATCTCGGACTAAAAAAATTACCCGTTTGTCTTGATATTCAGCTTTTGAGGTTACCAACTCATCCGGTTTTTTCCATTGCGGTTTATCGTCGTGGGATACACAAATCTTGGGAATATCGGGATGTAATTCTCTCAATTTGTCTAGTTCTAAAATATTAGCATCCTTTAACTTAAAGTGCATCTGGAAAACTCTTCCTAACATCAATCGCAGCCAAGTTCGACCGCATTTAGGAAAGGAAATGAGTAAAAAATCAGACTCGTTTTTCCCTTTCAATCGTTTTTCTTTATCTGGTGTCATTGTACTACAAATAAAATCTTAAACAATACAATACTGGGTAAATGGTTGGTAAGCATTCAGCTATCAGCATTCAGCTATCAGCATTCAGCTATCAGCATTCAGCTATCAGCATTCAGCTATCAGCTATCAGCTAATGCGCTACTTGAGGTGCTTTTGAATAAAATAAGCTGTTCGCGCAGCGTGAGCCTTGGCCTTGGCCATAGGCCACGCTTGGCCTATGGCCACGCTGCGCGAACGCGAATGGCCACGCTTGGCCTATGGCCACGCTGCGCGAACGCGAATGGCTGACGGCTGACGGCTGACGGCTGAATGCTTACAATGGTTGGTGATAAAATTGCCCTTAAATCTACCTTTCGATCCTGATCAAAAAATACTTGATCATGAGCCATTTATGCAATCGTTTCAAACAGTTTCATACATAGCTCCTCATATCTAATAATTTGGTAAATGGCGATGAAAAATTTCTACCGCCCTTGCTAAGCCATCTTCAGAACGAATCTTTTACCCTAAAAGACGAGGGCGATACTTCATAGCTTCATCACTGGTTGCAGTGGGAATTGCAGCAACTAATTTCAGCGTTTTTTGCTGACAGGCATATTTTAATAAACGCTTATACAAATTTGGGACTACTGCTGTTTCATCTGAATTATCTGTATCTTAATTAGCAACTTCAACACTCTCTTCATCCGGCACAATCAAATCCAGATCATTATTAGTACCTTGGTCAATGTCATTAGCTGTCATGTCAGAATTTAATTCCATATTTACCTATTTCTAGCGGTTTTCAATTAGGTGAGGTACAAATTTTTGAGGTGCGACCCGTGGCGAATTTAATTCTTAATGCGGAAAGCGCACCTAAGGTTTTAGGGAGCAGGAATCCCCCCTAAGCCCCCGCGCGGAAGGGGGGCTGGGAGCAGGGAGCAGTGAAGTCATAATAGGAACCCACCCCTAACCCCTCCCAGGAGGGGAAGTGAGGGAAGACGGAAAAAATTATGTGTACCTCATTAGACTAGAAACCGCTATACTATTAAATTAGTTGAAACTTGCTTTTTTTGATTTCAAGTATGCGTTGTTCTGCCAACTGTCTAGCAGCTTCACCAGTATTGATTTTCTGTTCATCTGCTAAAAGTAAAATTTCTTGAATAGTAGAATAGATATTATCAAGCTGCTCAAATGCTTTTTCTTCTTCATAACCAATCATTTCATTGTATACATTGATTAATCCCCCAGCATTGATTACATAATCTGGGCAGTAAATAATTCCTCTTGATTCAATTTTTTGACCATGTCTTTGTTCATCTTCTAGTTGGTTATTTGCTGCACCAGCAATAATTTTGGCTTGAATTAAAGGAATAGTTAAACTATTCAAAACTCCCCCTAAAGCACAAGGAGAAAAAATATCAACATCAAGGGAGTAAATTTCACTTGGTTCTACTACCTTGGCTCCATATAATATTTTTGCTATTTCAGTTTTATTCGGGTTTAAATCACTAACAAAAAGTTCTACGCCCTCTTGGTGTAAATACTTGCAAAGACTTTGACCGACATTACCCAAACCTTGAACTGCAACTTTCAGTCCATCCAGTCTTTGTGTCTGCCAACAAAACTCTACAGCTGCTTTAATCCCTAACAAAACTCCTCTAGCCGTAAGTGGAGCCGGTCCTCCTGACTTTTCATATACACCAACTACATAGTTGGTTTCACTTTGAATTGTCCGCACATCTTTAGGAGAAAGATTGACATCTTGACCTGTAATAAAAAGTCCATTCAGACTCTCCACAAAGCGTCCATAAGCTTTTAACATTTCATCAGTTTTGTTCTGAGGATTAGCAATAATTACGCCCTTACCTCCACCCACAGGAATATTCGCACAAGCCGCCTTGTAAGTCATCCCACGGCTCAGACGCAGAACATCTCTCAAGGCATCTTCTTCACAAACATAGGGCCATAAACGAGTTGCCCCCATAGCTTTTCCTGGGCTGGTATCGTGGAGTGCTATGATAGCCCTTAAATCTACCTTTTGATCCTGGTAAAATAACACTTGCTCATGACCCATTTCCGTAGTCGTTTCAAACAGTTTCATACAGATATCCTCATATCTAATAATTTGGTAAATGGCGATGAAAAATTTCTACCGCCCTTGCTACGCCATCTTCAGAACGAATCTTTTCCCCTAAAACGCGAGCGCGAGCCTTCATAGCTTCATCACTGGTGGCAGTGCGAATTGCAGCAACTAATTTTTCTGCTGTTAAGTCTTTGCGTAGGATCGGCGACGTGCCAACACCCAAGGAAGCCACCGTTTGCCCCCAAAAAGG
>NZ_JAAHHE010000244.1:0-9291 GCF_010692525.1 Moorena sp. SIO3B2 | reverse complement strand
GTGCCATTGAGGAATGCCATATCCCCACCCATGTTGATTAAAAAGAAGTCTTCGGCAAATTTAGTACCAAATAAGGCACTTTCGGGAATCGAAGGCACCCAATAGCGTTCCATACCTGGTTCTTGGTAAGTGTTAATTACCACGATTTTGGTACCAGCTTTCTTAGCCCAGTGGAGATACTTAACTGTAACTGGCTGATTGTTGGCAACGTTAGAGCCAATGAATACTAATAAATCTGTGCCAATCCAATCTTTATAAGAACAAGTAGTAGCTGCTACCCCTAATCCGGCTTTAAGTCCAGCAGTACTGGGAGAATGGCAGATACGAGCAGCATTATCTATATTATTAGTCCCGATCGCTCGCACTGCTTTTTGAGCAGCGTAGTAGGTTTCATTTACTGTACCTCTACTGGTTAGATAAACGCTAAATCGGTTGGTGGTGCTATCAATGGGTGAAGGGGAACTATTTCTTAGGGAATCGCTGATTAATTCCAGTGCTTTATCCCAGCTAATTCGACTGAATCCTTTCTCCCCTCGTTGCCGCATCATGGGGTAAGGAAGCCGTCCCAAATTCCGCAGTTGGATACTTTTTTTCCTTTGAAGCTGGGAGACATCTGCTAAAATTTCGGGGTCAAATGCTGCCATGGTATTCATCCGCAACAGCCGCAGCCGGACATTACAGACATGGACGCCATCAAGAGTCCAGTCTTTCATACCAGTAGTGCCAAGGGCGCAACCGTCGCAGACTCCGTGATTTAAGATATCCCAAGCATAGGATAACTGGTCTCGGTTTTCCCAAGCTGCTCTGAAGACTTCCCAATAATTGTTCGGGTATTGTTCACCAATACCGAATGGTTTCCAGTTTGCCCAGTGGGAAGGAGTCCAGCGTTTTTTGGGTTGACGCAGCATGAGTTTGGAGTAACGTTAAAATCTGGGGACTTGATCAGGTTATCATAAACTTATAGCAATTATCATAGCTATGAGGTAAACAATTTCTAGATTTTAGGGAACAGCGGATCTGGGAACAGGGAACAGGGAGCAGGAAACAGGAAACAAAAAGTATCACAATTTATTTATAATTGCTATATAAATTACATGATTAAATTAAAGGTTGATTATGAAATTAATGAGGTAATATAACCGTTGATTAATGTTAATATAATTTAGTTATAAATGGTTAGTATTGAGAAATTTTTGTTTTGTGTTGATAGTCGAGCGATCGCTTAATTTAGGAATGCCATTAAAAGTTATCTAAATCTATAGTATTTATCAAATAGGTGAGGTAAATTTTTAATGTTAAGGAATAGGGAATAGTAATCCAGTTCTACTCCCTACTCCCTACTCCCAGATCCGCTGTTCCCTGTTCCCAGATCCGCTGTTCCCTGCTTTTACAGATAAATTTTAAACTTGGTGCAAGCTCTGAGTATAAAGTATGAATCAGCACCGTAGCAAAACTAAATCCCAAGTCTGGGTAGTGGAAAACAGCCAAGTGCGATCGCGTTTAGATCAACTAGCAACAGAGGAACCCTTGGAAATTCGCCTGACCTCTCCCCAGAAAACCGTAGCTGTGACTATGCGCACCCCAGGGGCAGATTTTGAACTAGCAGCAGGGTTCCTCTATTGTGAAGGAATTGTAAAGCATCGGGATGATATTCAACGGATTAGCTACTGTGTGGATTCTAATCAAGATGGTGAGCAGCGCTATAACATTGTGAATGTGGCCCTGAGGGAAGAACTTACTCCAGATTTGCAGCCCCTGGAACGCCACTTTTTCACCACCAGCGCCTGTGGAATTTGTGGAAAAGCCAGTCTTGACGCACTACGCTTGCGAGGGTGTCCAGTTATGTCTGATGCTATGGAAGTCAGCACTGAGGTGATTTACAGCCTATCGGAACAGCTGCGTTCAGCTCAATCAGTGTTTTCCACAACTGGGGGAATCCATGCTGCTGGGTTGTTTAATTCCCAAGGAGAGTTACTCTCGTTACAAGAAGATGTGGGACGTCACAATGCTGTGGATAAATTGGTGGGTTCAGCCTTATTAACTAATCAACTGCCCTTAAGCGATCGCATTGTGATGGTCAGTGGGCGCTCTAGTTTTGAGATTTTACAGAAATGTCTGATGGCTAGGGTACCAATGGTTTGCGCTGTATCTGCTCCCAGCAGTCTAGCCGTAACCCTAGCCAGAGAGTTTGGGATTACTCTAGTGGGATTTCTGCGGGGAAAACGGTTTAATGTTTACTCTGGGAAAGAGCGTATCTCTAGTTTGTGTGATCATGGTTGAGATGTCAGGATTCAGCGGTCAGCGGTCAGCCGTTAGCATTCCGTAACTCAGATTAAACTTTTGCTTACCTGTTGTCTTGATGCAATAGCGAGTGGGGGAAACCCCCTTTGGCCGACTGCATCGCTTATTCAAAAGCTGTTTGGTGTAGCTTACCCTATGTCCATAAGCACATCAAGTAGGGTGGCACAGGCTTCAAGCCTGTGCCACCCATTAGCTGATAGCTGATAGCTGATAGCTGATAGCTGATAGCTGATAGCTGACGCTAGATTACACCACAAAATCGTCAGCCGTAATCAGATTGACGTTCACATCAGTCAAGAAAGCTAACGGTTGATTATTTTCAGTTGTGATCCAAGTGTCACCATTTTGTTCAAAGATAGAAAGTGACCCAAAGGTTAGACCTCCCTCTAATTTCAACAAATCTACACCATCTTCAAAGTCAACAATAGTGTTCTTGCCTGCTGTGGACAAGACAAAAATGTCTTTTCCAGCGCCACCAGTCAGGATGTTATCTCCTTGACCACCATTGAGAAGGTCGTTACCGCTACCACCGTCCAGTTTATCTTGACCTTGACCGCCTAAAAGGGTGTCATTACCCTCGTCTCCAAACAATTGATCATCACCGTCACCGCCGTCAAGGAGGTCGTCACCAGCCAGTCCTTGGAGGGTATCTTGACTGTTAAGACCCTTGAGGGTGTCGTTCCGTGAAGTACCAGTGAGATTATCATTGTTTGAGGTGCCAATTTCCGTGATACCCACAAGCAGTATAGAACTCGCATCTGAGAGAGTCCATGCGCCACGCCCCAGAGTTCCAGCTACTAGTAGGTCATCGCTGGGATCGTAGTCAAGATCCCAAACAGGAACATTGGGTAAATCGGTTCCTAGCTTTAACCAATCGGTGAAATTACTGCTGCTAGTTGCTGAAAAGATGCCTATATTGCTGCCAACTACAATCCCATCTACCGTAGAACCGGAAATAAACTCAATTGATCGCAAGTTCAAATCCCCTGGCTCTAAATTTAAGTTGGTGGCGAATTCTTGCAGGTTGCCCGTGATATCCATCCAGTTATTTGCATTGGTGGTCTGAAATACCTGGTCATCATCAATGGCAAAGGCAGTCATCCAGTCGTCGCTATCGAGTACGATATCTCCAACTGTTTCACCAGAATAGTTAGTGTTCGCTAATGTCCCGCCTGATGTGGTGCGGGCAAATATGTTAAATCCCGATCCGACATAAAGTACGTCTGGATTATCTTGCCCATTCCGACGACCACCATAGGCAATTGGATCACCGTCACTGCTGTTGACTCCCACACTACCGCCCCCAGCCGTGTTCACAATAGTGACGTTATCACCCTGGTCAAACGATTCGTAGACGCTAGTGAATCCACCAATAGCAATACGGTTGGGATCAACTTCATTGACTACTACAGGTGTGACAAATTGTGTATCAAAAATGTTTAAACCATTGAGAGTAGGAAAAGTCTGGCTGATTAGGTTGTTATTTGCATCATAGACCCGACGTCTGAAACCAGCTAGAAATTGAAAGCTTGAGTATCGCACCGATTGCTGATCGTTATTAGGATCAATCGAAACTGCGACATCGCCACCATCAGCCGTAGACACGCTATCCCAGACAACTGAATCAGAGTTATTTTGTTGTGTTGTTCCTGTATCTTGGTTTCCGCTGATGATAATGTTGGAAACAGTATCGTAAGCAATATCGTGGATCTCAGTCACCTGCAAATTGCTATTGAGGGAAAACCAATCCCCAGTGTTGTCTTGTGGATTGGTGCGGCGGTAAATTCCTCCATCATCCACTTCAATGATGTCACCATTGGCATCGAAGGTAATTTCGCGGGAATCGGCGTGTGGTGAACTGTTGTTTGCCGTTCCGCCCCCACTAAAGTCGCCTTGGCTGTGAGTTAACGGTTGCCACTGGGGAGAGTTGATATTTTCTGGATTGCCTGGGTCCGTGGGATTTTCATCTGTGTCTCCCCGAAATAGACGACCAGAGAAATCATTAGCTCCTATGGCATTTGGAAACGGGATGTCTTGACGATCTCCACCTACATAGACCACATTTGGATTATTCGGGTCGGCAATAATTGAAAAGTGGATAGCTCCCTGTCCACCAGGCTTTTCCCTGGGGTTTAGTCCTTCAAAGTCGCCATTTCTCTCTTCGGTAACCGGCAGATCCATTTGAGTCCAAGTTGGGTTGGTTGCCGTTGGATTGTCTGTAAATCCGATATAAGAGGCTTGGCCATTGGTGAGAACAGCAGTGTATAGGCGACCATTGCTTGCGACCGCCATCTCTGTGTTATTATTACCTACCCCAGTGATGACCCCATCTAGATTCGCATCCTGATCAGATACGTTAATCCAATTAGCTCCACCATCATCTGAACGAAAAATACCGTTGCCCTGAACCGATACGTAGAAACGCTGGTTGTTAGTTGGGTCACCCACTAGATCAAAGGCAGCTCCGGCATCAAGTCCATTGCTACCTGATCTGAATTCCCAGGTTGCACCATTGTCAGTGCTGCGGTACACACCCCCTTGAGTACCACCACCAAAATTATTAGCACTGACTAAGAGCGTGTTCCCGCGAGAGGCCACACCTGAAATATTTCTTCCTGACAGCAAAGTTTCATCGGCTTCATCAACCATACCGTCACGATCGTTGTCCAGGTTATCAGCCGTTGCCAGTTGAGTCCAGGTCTTTCCTCCGTCAGTGGTCTTTAACAAACCCGTTAAAGCTCCCCCACGTCGTCGGAAAGAACTGAAACGACCTATGCCAGCAATGATCGTTTGATTGGTTGGATCACTCGGATCAAATTCCATTGCGCCAATGGAATTCCCTAGCAAGTCATCCGTCAGCGGTGTCCAGTTAGGGCTGCTGTCCGTTGCATTCGTTGTTTTCCAAATCCCGCCATTTACGGCTCCGATATAAAGGATATTGGCATCATCAGGGTGAGCAAGCACCGTATGAATTGCCCCAACCACCTCATTATTAGGCTGAACATTCTCAACTTGCCCATTCTGTGCCGGACTCGGTCCCTGGGCGATCCACTGTCCTTGAGGAGTAGCTAAAACTGAGCCATAAACTGCTCGTGTTGCTGCCTGAAATGCCAACGGGACTTCAAGATTACTGGTGGTGATCTCTAGTTCCCAGTCTCCTCCCAGTGCCCCAGAACCAGTGGGTTTTGTAGAAGCAGCAATTTCCGCCCCAGTTAGGTAGTGTAGCTTTTCCACAAACTCAATACCCGCATCCCCAGCAGCAACATTGCAACCGTAGAGAAGGATAGGAATAGAAGTGAACTTGCCTTCCTGAGTAACAGAATTTGAAGGAATCCAGGTCTTTAGTTGTCCACCATAGTGATTTAGAGTGTCTAGATTTAACTGGCTATTCCCTAAATACAAACACCCCGGTGAACCGTGAGAAACGATGTGAATAGCAGTAATATCAGTGCGTCCTTGCAGAGCCTTGGTAATTTCTTCAACGCCATCCTGTGTAAAGTCCAGGACAATCACCTCAGCTTCCGGTACCGTACCATTAACTAAACTCTGATAATCATCTACCCCTGAGTCAATAAAAACAATAGTGCTAGAGGTTTTGGAGTGACTTCCCAGAGCGTTGTGTACCTCAATCTCCCCAAAGTTCAACGACTTATCGAGATCGTTAAAACTTGCATATTTGATATCAAACATGCTAAAATGCCCCTTTATAATGTGTTGGTTTGTAACAGTAGCCACTGGTCAAATGGCTACTAGTCTCAGCAGTCGTATAAAATCCGGTTGATTACTGTTAGCATCCTGCACATTAGTATTAGTAGGTGGCTGCCATCCACCTACTAATTGTGACAAGTTGCTAACAGCATCAAGCATTCGATAATAAGGGTTTGACTGATTATAATCTCAACCAAAATTAGCAATCAGATATTTAGGATAATATTTGCGACCTCAACAATCATAACTACCAATCCGGCAAATTTAGGCGAAGCTTTGATGAAGTATCACTGAAGTTTTATTAACATTAAGTTAAGCAGGGCTTTCACATTTATAGGGCTTACGCATTTGCCCCCTAAATCCCCCAATTATGGGGTACTTTGACATCATTACCCCTCCCGGTGCGCTTTCCGCATCTAATTATTAAATTCGCCACGGGTCGCACCGAAAAATTGGGGGGCTAGGGGGGCGAAATCCACTTAACTGCGTAAGTCCTGATTTAATCAGATATAGCGTTTGTATTTGATTTGTGAACATACTCCCAAAGGGCAAGAGGCAACAGGCAACAGGCAACAGGCAAGAGTAACCCACCCGACACCTGACGTCAAATTAAAAAACCTACACCCTACACCCTACACCCTGCTCCGAAGTCCCTGCTCCCTAAAACCCAGAGATTTGTACCTCATCAGTATAATAATTGCTAGATATGATTAATCACAACGATGCTAAAAAATCTGCTCAAAAAAATCTACTAAAACTATTCCGTATACCCCTAAAAGCCACTCTAATTGGGTTTTTCCTTATCAATGGAGGATGCTTGGGAGGATGCTTAGCCCAGACAATTCCACTGACCGAAAATCTGATTAACCTCGATTCCGATCACGGCGAACAGTTACTGATGGCAAGCCAAGCCCGAGAAGACTATTTGCCCCTAAGTATTCAGTTTGTGACTCAGGAAAAGCTTACTTACTGTGGAGTAGCTAGTATGGTTATGGTGCTGAATGCTTTATCAATTCAAGCTCCAAAAGCACCCGAATTTAGGACTAACCGCTTCACCCAGAAGAATGTTTTGAATGCCAAAACTGAGCAAGTGCGCATGGCTGAGGTGATTGCTCGTCGGGGCATGACTTTGGAACAATTAGCAGGATTATTGGAAACTTATCCAGTTAGAGCAGAGGTTTACCATGGTGGTGATTTGACCCTGGATGAGTTTCGCAACATAGTGGTGAAGAATTTGCAAGAAGCGGAAAATTTTGTCTTAGTCAATTACTCACGCAAAGCCATTGCTCAGAAAGGTCCGGGACATATTTCTCCTTTAGCTGCCTACAACCAAGAAGCAGACCGTTTTCTGATCCTAGATGTCTCTCGTTACAAATATCCTCCGGTCTGGGTCAAGGCTGAAGAATTGTGGCAAGCAATGGCGACTAAGGATTCAGAGTCTAAAAAGACACGGGGGTTTGTGCTGGTGAGTCCCCGTTGATTGTCAAATTGATGGCATTTTCATTAATCTATCAATATTGAGGTTTATTTTAAGCTGACAGCTGACAGCTGACAGCTGAAGGCTTACAAATTAATCATTAAAATTAATCGGTTCTCCCATTGATCAATGTTTTGTCTGTGACCAGCAAAGACAAGAAAATAAGTAATGGCAAAAACACAATTGCCCAGCCAAGTCCTAAAGCCCAGGCTGGGTATCCTTCATAGGGAGTCCTAATATCTTTTGAAAACTGGGTTGCTAGCAAAGCGACTAAAGCCATAGGAATCAGGTATTTTATAGAAAAATTCCACCATTTACCAACCGTCCAATCACTAACTTGGTTCATGTATCGTCGCAGCTTTTCTGCACCATACACCCATCCCACTAGGATAGATTGGAAAATAGCTACCAACATCAAGTTATAGTTAGTAACAAAATGATCTACAATATCTAAAATGTATAATCCAGCTCTGGTAGTGTAAATAATTCCAGCAATAAATCCCCCTAGACAAACCCCAATTGAAACCTTAGCAACATTTCCCTGTTGTTGTTTGTCGAGGATAGTCGCATTCAAAGCTTCTACTAGGGAAAAAGCGCTGTCGATGCCTAGGGAAAGCAGCATCACAAAAAACAGCAGACTGAACAGCCAAGGCAAGGGCATTAAGCTTAAAGCTTCCGGAAAAACCACAAACGCTAGACCCGGACCAGAAGCAGCCAGCTCTGCCAAGGGGGTGTTGGTAACTCCTGCCATATATCCCAAAATTCCGAACACCACAAAACCGGCAAATAAGCTGATACCACTGTTGATCAAGGCAGTTAACCAGGTATCTTTAGCAATGTCATCCTCTGAGTTCTTGTAGCTAGCATAAGTCACCATAATTCCAAATCCCAGAGATAAGGTAAAGAAAATTTGTGAGAATGCAGCTGTCCAAACTTCGGGGTCAACTAATGCACTCCAAACCGGAGTAAGATACAGTTTCCAGCCATTGAGGAAACCTGGTAAAGTTACTGCTCGTAATAGCAATACCCCCAGTAAAATAATCGGAAGTGGCACGCTGTAGACAACGACTTTGCCCACACTGGTCGTGCCTTTCCAAACACAGAAATAAATCAAGACCCAGACTACAAGTAGAGACCATAAGATTGGCCAGTTGATACCACCTAATACGTTGACCCCATCACTGATTTGCAGAACACTATCAAAGAAGTAGCTTTTAGCATCACTCGACCACTTGACCCCAAAGGATGCCAGAAAGTAAATCAAGCTCCAGCCCATCACAACTGCATAATAGGAGACAATGATAAAGGCTGACATCAGGGCAAACAGACCGAGACTGCCGAAATTGGGGTGTAATTTCCTAAATGAGCCTATGGCTCCCCGTTGCATTTTTTGTCCTACCGCAAATTCCAGCATCAACAGTGGAACCCCAATTAGGACTAAAGCGATCAGGTAAGGCACTAGAAATGCTCCCCCACCGTATTTCCCAGCTAGGTAGGGAAAGCGCCACACATTCCCTAAGCCAACTGCAGAACCTACTGCTGCGAGGAGAAATACTGTTCTTGAAGCCCAACGTTGACGAGCCATCTACAATTCCCTCTATCTTGATAGTTCATGCTTCATACTTCATCCTTGATACTTCATCTTTTACAATTCATGCTTCATACTTCATACTTCTTTAAATTATTGTCATCGGTTTGCTTATTCCATCACAGGTTTTAGGGAGTAGGGAGTCGGGAGTAGGGAGTAGGGAGTAGGGAATAGAAAAAAAATTATCTGTATCTCATTACTATGAGAAACTTTTATA
>NZ_JAAHHE010000243.1:0-9335 GCF_010692525.1 Moorena sp. SIO3B2 | reverse complement strand
GCGGTCTTGGGGGTTTCCCCCATGAGCGACTGCATCAAGAAGCGCAAGAGTTTGACTTCTGACAAATGACTTCTGACTTCTGACTTCTGCTATACCTAAATGTTGCTGAACTCTGAATCCCTAAGGAAATCCCAATACCCAAAGTGAGGGCTATTTATGGTAAAGTTTATGGTAAATATTGATAATCTATCTGTTCTAGGAAAGAAGCAAGTTGTTGTGTATTATGAAGCGTGATTAGTGGAGTAAATCAAATCGAGTTCCCTATAAAATAATATTGTAATTGTTCATAAACGATTTCAATAAAATTAGAGGTTGTCTGAGAAGTATCATTTGCTACATCAAAGCCCCCGTTGGTCCCCCAAGCGAGGGATTGCTCGCTTGGGGGACTTTTACCAGCAAATGGATTCTTGTTCCCCCCAAGCGAGGGATTGCTCGCTAGGGGGGCTAGGGGGGCAAAATTCAGTATCAAACAACTTTTCAGATATCCTCTTATAAAAAACGTTATATTATAGCCCTTAAAAAGGTTTAAAACGTAATTATACATTATATAATTACGTTTTAAACTTGTGATTAAAAATGGATATTACATCGATTAAAATATCGGTATAATATTTACAATTACGTTTTCAAATTGGAATTTGACCAGGGTATTTGAGATGGCGATCGCATCATAAAAATTCTCGGTATACTAGTATACTATAGTTGAAATGTATAGTTAAAATCAAGAAGATTACCTGGTGTATTTACATGGTGTAGTTATAATGGTGTTGTAAAGGATGGAAGCATTATGGAAACCGTAGAGCAGAAACGGGCAGTCGAAATCTTGTCGGAGCGCCTGGGTAAAACCCAGGACTATCTTTGACATTGCTGCTCTGAAGGCCAAAATTCAAGATTTAGAGCAGCTGGCAGCTCAACCAGATTTTTGGGATGACCAAAACTCGGCTCAGCAAACCCTTCAACATCTCAACGACCTAAAATCTAACCTCCAACGCTATAAACAGTGGCAATCCAGTTTGGAAGACACTAAAGCGATCTTGGAGTTGCTAGAACTAGAAACCGATGACGCACTGCTTGCAGAAGCTCAAACCAACTTGACTCAGCTGAATAAAGAACTGGATCGCTGGGAGTTGGAACAGCTGTTATCTGGTACCTACGACGCTAAAGGTGCTGTCCTCACCATCAATGCGGGGGCTGGTGGAACTGATGCCCAAGATTGGGCTGACCTATTACTGCGGATGTACACCCGTTGGGCAGAGAACCATGGTTATAAAGTCCACCTAGCCGAACTTTCCCCAGGAGATGAAGCTGGGATTAAGTCTGCCACTCTGGAAATTGACGGACTCCGCGCCTATGGTTACCTGAAAGCCGAGAAAGGTACTCATCGACTGGTGAGGATTTCCCCGTTTAATGCTAACGGTAAGCGACAGACTAGTTTTGCTGGAGTAGAAGTGATGCCTGCGGTGGATAATACCGTTGAGCTGGAAATCCCCGAGAAGGATTTAGAAATTACCACCTCCCGTGCAGGTGGTAAGGGAGGGCAAAACGTCAATAAGGTAGAAACTGCAGTGCGGATTGTCCATATTCCTACCGGCCTGGCTGTGCGCTGTACTCAGGAGCGTTCTCAATTGCAAAACAAAGAAAAAGCCTTAGTACTGCTGAAAGCTAAGTTGCTCGTGATTGCTGAGGAGCAACGAGCTCAAGAAATTGCCGAAATTCGGGGGGACATGGTGGAAGCGGCTTGGGGAAACCAAATTCGAAATTATGTGTTTCATCCTTACCAGATGGTGAAAGACCTGCGCACTAGTGTGGAAACCACAGCAGTTAATGATGTCCTTGATGGTAATCTTGACTTATTCATTGAAGCGTATCTGCGTCAAGAAAATCAGTTAACTAACTAGTAAGCAGTCAGCTATCAGCCGTCAGCCGTCAGCTAATCAACGGTCGGTAATAAACAAGCTGGGGGGTGCTGCTACGGCTGCTTGAAAATCCCTGCTCGTTTTACTCATCCGACCCCGTTCAGTTAAAACGCCTGCTAGCACCTCAAGTAGCACCATCTGTAGCGCATTAGCTGATAGCTGACTGCTGAATGCTTACACTAACTAATCACTAATGATTGGTTATTAGTGATTGTCAAAGTTGGTTGATTATTACTGATAAATAGTCAGTGGTCAAGTTTCAAGTAAGCAGGAATTAGGCAAAATTTGGCAACAAACTCGCCTTAGGTTTAGGGTGCATTGATAAAGCAGGCTACAGCTAGAGTTTCTGGGTAATTCGTGGTAAAAATTGTTAAGTATGCTGTTAGATTAAAATCAGCAAAGAAATTCTGACGTAGAGTACTTGTGTTCGATGAGCAACCCACCTTCACAAACCCAACAGCCAGAACAAGGTCTGGATACAACTACAGCCCCAGCCGATAGCGGTTCAAGTGAACCTAAGCCTAGTTACACCAAGTTAGCCATGCGCAATATGGTGCGTAAGGGAGGTAAATCTCTGAGACACTTTTTCCTCACCGTTTCTGGTTTATTGGCCTTACTGGTGGGTCTTGCCTACCTAACCCGTTAACTAAAGAGTTTGTTAAGTGATTTAAACTTACTCTTGTTGATGGCTCTATGCTTCGAGAGAGCAAAATCAAGGGAACAGTAAGCATAGTCCTAGACCCAGGATTAACGAAGCCGATGACCTAGCCAATCGGCTAGGTCATCGGAGTAGGTTACCCTACTGGTAGCCAAGCCTTTTGGAGACGCTGAGTGTGAAGTTTGAATTGAGTGTACAGGATTGTTTCTTTAATCGCTCCCATTCCGCTGAAACCATTACTAACCAATCCAGCAGCCCAATTTCCCTCCACACTTGGGAAAGCTGGTTTGACCAATGGCTAGTTGCCCTCGAACCGGATTTACCGGAGGCGAACAGCTACGAATTGAGTCTTCGCCTTACTGACAATAGTGAAATTCAGGCACTTAATTCCCAGTACCGAAAAAAAAATCAGCCTACAGATGTACTTGCTTTTGCAGCTTTAGAGGTAAACTCTCCTAAGTTATCACCCCAAAAGCAATTATCAGTGCCTCTATACTTGGGTGATATCGTGATTTCGGTAGATACTGCTGTTCAACAGGCTAAACAGCACGGGCATTCTGTATCTACGGAACTAGCCTGGCTGGCAACCCATGGTTTACTTCACCTTCTAGGATGGGATCATCCGGATGAAGAAAGTCTACTGAGAATGCTGGATCAACAGGAGACTCTACTTCAGAGCGTAGGTCTTTCTAATGATTCCTAGAAGTCTGCTGTGCTTTCCAGTATATCCCTAAAGGTTAATCCTCCTACCCCATATGGGAAAGATCAAGGTATACCCAAGACTTATCCCTGAACCAAGAAATGGTGTTACCAAAGGCGGAATCTTATCAAACTCAGTTTTTCGTGTCTAATACCTTGCCGATGACTCAAGAACTATCTATACCAGTACCCCAATACTCTGACTCCAAAGTCAAACCTAACCGAGATTTGGCTTGGCGAATTGCTCCGACATTAATGATTAGCTTCAAATATGCTTGGGCTGGGGTTCGCTATGCCTTTCTCACCCAACGTAACTTCCGCATCCATACAGCCATTGGAATTCTAGCGATTACCTTGGGCATTTTTTTAAAAATACCCCTGGTAGAACTGGCTGTGATTGGACTAACCACTGGGCTAGTCATGGCCATGGAGATGTTAAATACAGCTATTGAATCGGTCGTAGATCTAACTGTTAAACAGACATACCATGAACTGGCTAAAATTGCTAAAGATTGTGCCGCTGGTGCAGTGCTGATCTCAGCGATAACTGCTATTTTTGTAGCCGGTTCCCTGCTACTGCCACCCCTAATCAGTAGAATTGAGTCAGTTTTGGGCTAAATACCCAATTAGACTATACGATATGCGACTATACGATGAAAGTATATGACTGGATTGTCGTTGGTGGTGGCATTACTGGAGCAGCACTCGGGTACGAATTGTGTCGCCAAGGTTTGACTGTTCTGATTTTGGAGCAACATCCTACCCTAGAGGGAGCAACTCGCTATAGCTATGGTGGTCTTGCCTATTGGTCAGGAACATCAAGGTTAACTCGAGTGCTATGTCAGGAAGCTAGAGAAATTTATCAAACTTTATCTGAGGAATTAGCAACAGATACCCAGTTCCGGGAATTAGACTTATTGCTGACCATTGACCTCAAGGATGACTTTGAAGAATTGGCAGCCGATTATGCCCGTTGTGCTACTCCCCCAACTTGGGTGAGTGTGGCTGACGCTTGTGCCCTTGAACCATTACTCAATCGAAATGCGATCGCAGGAGCTTTTACTGTCCGTCACGGGCATATCCATCCAGGAAAGACTACCCAAGGTTACCTGAAAGCTTTCCGCCGTTGTGGGGGGGAAATCCAAATTGGTCGTGTGGTGGAACTGGTAAGGAGTTCAGATGCTATCAAGGCAGTCAAAACAGTAGCAGCCACCTACCACACCGCTAACACGGTTGTCTGTGCTGGTGGACTCAGTCGCACCTTACTGAAAGCTTCCGGAATTCCTGTCTACTTGTATTTCACTCATGAGGAGATGATTGAAACTCCCAGAGTTGACATCCAGCTGCAGACCATGGTTATTCCAGCAAATACGAAACGGTTTCAACTCGAAAAGCAAGCCAGTACTAAGTCAGTTCAACACTTGTGGGATGAGCCTGCTCATGAGGTAGTACCACCGATTCTTGATGCAGGTGCAGTGCAGTTTTTAGATGGCAGTTTACGGATGGGTCAGCTCAGCCGTGTACTGACAGACCCCTACGCCACTATAGCGCCAGAGAAAGGGGAAGCGGAAATTCGTACTCAAGTGGGTAAAATTCTACCAGCTCTTGAGAAATTACCAGGAACCTGGCATCATTGTTTAGTAGCATTCAGCAACACTAGTTTACCAGTGGTTGGTTCCTTCGGTGGTGTGGAAGGAGTTTATATATTTTCTAGTTTTACTAACCCCCTGGTATTTGTGCCACCCCTAGCCAAGCGCTTTGCTAACTGGGTGGTTGGACAAGAGGATGAAATAATAGCCGAGATGTCCCCTGCCAGTTAACAAAGTATTATGTTAAATTAAGCTAGGTTAAAGCTTGTTAAGAGTCTGTTGGTGATCGACCCATAGTCTCAGTCAAAGTGCCAATACAGTGGCTCCATCATCCTTAAAGCCCTTTGGTAGGGGCGACTCTGTCAAAGTTATGGAACATAGGTAGGGTCCAAGGTCGGATTAGACTGTACTAAGTTGGGTTAATGGTCACAGGCAGATACACCTTTAACCTGCAGAATAATTTAAGCAACGGATTTTGTGTTGACACCAGAGTAATCTTCACTGTCAAGGGTTAACGGTCAACAGTGAACAATCAGCAAGTTAAATGTTAATTAAGATAAAGAACGGTGGAAGCGACGGTCTACCCCTTAGCTTGTGAGGGAAGCTAAGGAATTAGCTCGTGCTAACAAGCGAGTTATGAGCCTAAACTAGTTATGAACCTACAGGTGATGGCAATCCCCTCCCCTCAACCCAATCGGCTGTAATAGGGGTCTTCTGCCAAGAACTAATGATCCAAGAACTAATGACAATACTGGAATTACAGTTAAGGGATTATGACAAAAACTCGCTCTAAGTGGCAGCTTGTGGTGGTAGGGATTTTGCTACTGCTGACTCTTCAGTATGTGCTGTGGCGATCGCTGTTTACCCTCAATCTGGATACCCTGGTCAATGGAGTCTTTAGCTTGGGGTTATTACTAGCGGAAATACTGAGGCTAGCTGGTAGCACCATTCAGCTGTTTTTCTTGTCCCAGATAAAAGATAGAAGTCGGGAAGCTGATTGGGGTGAATTATCGGTTATTAGTGGTCGTTTTACCCCGTCTGTTGACATACTTATTCCTACGTATAATGAACATCCCTCTATCCTACGACGAACAATTATTGGTTGTCAAGCTTTAGAGTATACAATAAAAACGATCTATCTTCTGGATGATACTAGACGTCCTGAGATCAAAAGACTTGCAGCTGAGCTAGGCTGCGAGTATATTACGCGACCAAATAATCTTAATGCCAAAGCAGGTAATTTAAACAATGCCTTTCCTCAAACCTCTGGGGATTTAATTGCTGTATTTGATGCTGATTTTATTCCTACTAGGAACTTCCTCAAGCGGACTGTGGGTTTCTTTAAGGATAAGGAAGTCGCTCTAGTTCAGACTCCCCAAAGCTACTATAATCCCGATCCGGTTGCCTATAATTTAGGTTTAGAAAACATTCTGACGGCAGAAGAAGAATTATTTTATCGACACATTCAACCAATTCGGGATAGCACAAATAGTATTGTGTGTTGTGGCACGTCTTTTGTGGTCAGGCGCAGCGCACTCTTAAGTATTGGTGGCTTTTTTACCGATTCCATCGCTGAAGATTACTATACTGGGGTTTGTTTATCGGCTCTTGGCTATAAGTTAATTTACCTTGATGAAAAATTAAGTGCTGGCTTGGCAGCAGAGAATATCGCAAGTCATGTATCTCAGCGGCTAAGATGGGCACAAGGTACCTTACAGGGACTTTTTCTAGACGCAAATCCATTAAGAATTCCTGGACTTACTCATCTGCAAAGACTGGTTCATTTAGATGGGTTGCTTTATTGGTTTACTAGCTGGTCACGAATTTATTTTCTCATTGTTCCCATAGCGTATACATTTTTCGGGATTATTTGCTTTAAAGCAACAGCTACGGAAGTATTGTGTTTTTTAGTTCCTTTCTATTTGCTACAGTTTTCTGTATTCTCCTGGGTAAACTGCGGCTCTCGCTCCGCTTTCATGTCAGATATTTATTCAGTAGTGTCATGTTTCCCGATTGGATTAACGGTGTTGCAGACAATGCTGAATCCTTTTTCGAGAGGATTTAAAGTAACCCCGAAAGGAATATCTAGGGAGAGTTTTAATTACAACTGGCAGTTAGCATCGCCGCTGATTATTGTATTCGTTGCTACAGCAATTAGCTTTGGGTTTAATCTGAGCGAATTATTGATACCAGTCAGCAGTTTGCCATCCCTAGAAACAGCCCAACTTACCCAAGGCATCAGCTTAGCTTGGATTTGGAGTGGCTACAATCTCCTGGTGCTGAGTATCGCCTTACTAATCCTTTTGGATTCTCCTAATCCGGATACTAACGAATGGTTTGACTTACGTAAAGTGGTGCGAATAAATATAGGAGGTCAAACCTATTGGGGCATGACTAAGTTGATTTCCCAAGTAGGTGCTCAAATCAAGCTGACCGAGAAGCTATCTATCTCCCTTAAAGATAATATCAAAGTAAGTCTGAAAATAATGGGGGAGAACTTGCGACTACAAGGAAAGATTACTCACACAGACCTCACGAGTGAAACTCCCACTCTCCAAATAGGATTTAATCAGCAGATGAGTTTACCCCAGACAAGGTGTTTAATTGAAATGCTGTTTTGTGGTGTGGGTCAGTGGAAACCTTGTGATACCCCTGGAGAATTGAGCTTGCTGTGGCTTTTATTAAAAAGTTTGCTCCAGCCCAGATTTGTGTTTAACCGTAATCCAAACCTCAGCACCATTAGCTCCGCTGAGGTACCAAGCTCTACCCTTACCAAACTCAATGGTGGAATTGCTGTGGTAGCACCAGCGCCAAAGGCGATGGAAACTGTTGCTGATTTCCAAGAGGACAATAGCTTCCAACCCCTGCTCAAACCTATTTCACTAGTAGCTCAGCCTAGGGTAAAACCTCCTAGTGTTCCTCAAAAAGTCGGTGAAGAAGTGGCGATCAAGGTGGCAATACCAATGAATCCAGAACTAAACTCCCAGGTGGAGGCGAGCGCTCATTGGGAAGCCGAAGGTGAAACCGTTGTGATCAAAGTGGCGATACCCAATGAACTAATCCAGAACTAAATTGCCAGCAAAATGCGATTGACCTTGGCCTTTAGGCCACGCTACGCGAATGGTCACGCGGGGCGCGTTCGCTAATTAAACAACGACTCAAGAGCGGCTATGCTAGCAAAAAAGTGGATTGAGCCAAAGGCGATCTAAAGGGATGACCATTTTTGAATTCAAAATGAATAGCCTTCTAATTTGGAATTGTTTCCACAGGTGCGCTTGACCTTGGCGAATTAAATTCGCCAAGGTCAAGCGCACCTAAGGATACAAGCGCCTGAATTCATTTATATGGTATTTTTTAATTTTGAATGGTCGCGTTCGCGCAGCGTCGGCGAAAGCCGATAGCGATGTTTCAAGCCCCCGAATTAATTCGTGGGGTATTTTTTAATTTTGAATTGATAATTTTGAATTGGAGCGAAGGGCTTGACTCCTACCCATTTATTGATTTTTGCTGGTTCCGGTTTATTAGCAGGTATTCTTGCCGGATTTCTCGGCATTGGCGGCGGTGTAGTGCTCGTCCCCTTGTTAGTGGCATTAGGATATCAACCAGTTCAAGCGGCGGCTACCAGTAGTCTGTCGATTGTGATTACGGCTAGCTCTGGTACAGTGCAAAACTGGCGGATGGGCTACTTTGATCTAAAAAGTGTAATTGGCATCGGATTTCCGGCTCTAATCACAGCACAAATTGGTGCCTATCTAGCGGACCTGTTCCCTCCTTACTTGTTACTGGTAGCCTTTGGGATACTGCTATTGGTTACGATATATTTGATCCAACTACGCAAACAGCTTAAGTCTAGAGCGCAACAGGAATCTCAAAGAGCACCAAACAACACACCTTCTTCAAACTCTTCCACCAAAGCTACTGTAGCAAGGATAGCGACAGGTGCTTTGGCTGGCTTATTAGCTGGTCTATTTGGTATTGGTGGGGGAACAATTATGGTTCCACTCCAAATGTTGCTCCTAGGAGAACCGATTAAAACTGCGATTCAGACAAGTCTAGGGGTAATCGTGATTACAGCAGTTTCAGCCTCTGTAGGACATGCCTTACAGGGAAATGTCTTATGGATTGAGGGACTGCTGCTGGGCATAGGAGGCTTTTTGGGAGCGCAAATTAGTACTCGCTTTTTGCCAAAGTTACCAGACCAAGTGGTGAGCAATGGATTTCGCACGCTGTTGTTTTCCCTATCAATTTATATTTTTTGGCAGGCATGGCAGAGTTACGGTGCTTGAAAGTCTGTATCTATTTAATTAGACTTCGCCGCAGTGGTGAGCAATAGGGAACTTCGGACAAGGGAATAGAACTATAAATATAGCAGTCGCCAGGGCAGTTAGGACATCGACATTAGTCTCACACCCTTTGTAAGCGATGCAGAGGTGCGACCCGTGGCGAATTTAATTCGCCAACGGAAAGCGCACC
>NZ_JAAHHE010000242.1:0-9340 GCF_010692525.1 Moorena sp. SIO3B2 | reverse complement strand
GGGGCTTTTTTAGCAACAATTCGCCGAATTTTCGCCAATTCCTCCATTAGATTTTTCTTATTTTGCAATCGTCCTGCTGTATCCACCAACAGTAATTCGGTATTTCTAGATTGGGCAGCACTAATACCATCAAACACAACAGCAGCTGGATCAGTATTCTTACCTGGATTAGCAATCACTTCAGTACCACTGCGCTCTCCCCAAATCTTAACTTGTTCCACTGCAGCAGCTCGAAAGGTATCTGCTGCTGCAATTAAACAACGGTAGCCTGACTTCTGACCTAAGTTAGCGAGTTTACCAATAGTAGTAGTTTTACCAGCACCATTGACTCCAGTCATCAGCCAGATATTCAAGGTATCGTTTTCTGGAGCAAAGATCCGACTGTAATTGTTACTGTAAGGTTGCTCTAGCAAATCTCTGATGATTTGTTTGAGATATGCGATCGCTTTTTCTGCTGGTAGAGACTCCTCCCGCAACTTAGCTTGTAGAGTATCAATAATATAGTCAGTGGCCTCAATTCCTACATCTGCTTGTAGCAGCAGCGACTCAATCTCCATTACCGCGTCTTGATTCAACGGGCCTTGACCCACAATCGCCTTTATTTGGTTAATCAAGCTACGACGAGTTTTGCCCAATCCCTGACGCAGTTGCTTGAGCCAGCTAATTTCCTCGATCGAGATATCCTCAGGACTTCTTCCTTGAGATGCCAACACTTCTGCTGACCACAAGAACCCATCATCAAAGGCCAGACCCAGCATATCTTGATCTATCTCTGCTTCCCCTTCATCCTCTTCGATCACAGTTGCCACTTCGGGTTCCGGTTCAGGGGTCTCAATAGCTGTTTCCTTAAGACGTTCCAGCCGTGCTAGTCGGTTAGCACTTGCTCGACGCGCCCAGCTTGGGCCAGAAGCAGGCGTTTCTTCCTCTGTTGTCTCAGCTGATGGAGCTATATCAGTTGTCAAGCTATCTGACTCAGGGATTGGTTTATTCTCAACCAAGGTCATACCTATAGATGAGTCATGATTAGATTCTGAATCCGATGGTGTTGATACTACCTCCTCTACCATCTGATCAGAGGATTGCTCGGTTACTGGTTCCACCGTTTCAGCAGTATCTACCGAAGCTTCACTAACTGTAGACTCTTCTACTTGTGATTCTACTTGTGATTCTACTTGTGATTGTGCTTGTGATTGTGCTTGTGATTCTTCTTCAACAGCTATCTGACCTATCTCAGCGACTTCTGTAGTGTCAGTTTCCTCAGACACTTCCAATGTTTCAGCCGCTGGAGATTCAGTAGACGCTTCGGATGTTTCAGCCGCTAGAGATTCAGTCTCCTGAGATTCTTGAGGTTTTTCCGGTTTAGCCGTTGCTGCTGGCTGAGCCGTTGTATCATCTACTGGCTTACTTTCAGTAGTGTCTTCCTCTGGAGATTGATCTACTTGTTGCTTCTGAATATTTTTGTAGGCAGCTTTTGCCCAACTCAGGTAATCATCAGCTGCTGCTGAGGATGACTCTTCGACAGATTTAGAATCAGCTTGGTCTATTGGTTGTTGCTCTGTTGCCTTTTGTTCCGATTCTACTTGAGATGTATCAGAGTCCTTTTTCTCAGCAGACTCTGCGCTAGGATCAGACTTTCGGTGGAACCAATTAAAGACCATTACCCTTACTTGACTATGGCGTCAATTAACTATATATATTCAATATTTGATTTAGGTTTTGAGTGCTTAGCCCTAGGCTAATCCCTAACCTTTTCCCTTAATTTTATCGATATTTGACTTAATATTCTTAATTTTGTGATCTAGCCTGGCCTATTAGGCTAATTTTAGTCTATTCCCGATACTCCTCCTCTCTACTCCCTACTCCCTACTCCCTACTCCCTACTCCCTCCGCTATTGTGGTAGAGCTTGAGTTTTAATCAAGTCATTGGCACGACGCAAGACACCATTAATAAAACGGTGTCCCTCTTCATCACTGTAGCGTTTAGCCAGTTCCACTGCTTCATTAATTGCGACTCGGTCTGGGATACCTAAAAACGCAATTTCCGCCACAGCCATCCGCAGAATATCCCGGTCAATACGAGGTAAGCGCTTCAGTTGCCAATCTTTCAGGGATTGGTTCAACATCTGATCAATCTCAAGCTGTCTACGACTGACAGCTTTGATAATTTCTAGGGTATAGCTACGGACTTCAGCCGTATTAGACAACTGGACAATTTCGGGAATCTCTACCGCACTTCCCAAGTGATTGATCGCTTTCTCGGTTAACTCAATTGCATCCGTTACCATTGCTCTAGCACTACGTACATCAGTAGCGCGAGTTTCACTTTCGAGAATGCGATCGCTACCCCGTTTCAGTTCAGCCGCCGCCGTTTCTAAAGCCTCTTGAATTTCTCCAGTCAGGGTACGAACAGCCGCCAGCACCAGATTATTCAGTTGTTGTGTATCCAACCGCTCTGGTGAGTTGGGCATCTGAGAGATGCTCAAAAGAGCCAGTTCACGGGCCATTCTGCGAGGTTGCATTGTTTGTCCTTAGTTAATTTTGTCCTTTTACCCAAAAAGATTAGGTTTCTTCTGTTGGCAAAACCTGCTGTATCATCTCAGGCAAAGGTTCTTCCAATGGTTGCTTTTCAGGAGGCTGCTGTAGGTTAATTGGGATTGCAGGGCTATCTGGGCTAACAATTCCACCTGAGAGCAATACTTTAAAGGCATCTTCGATGGACATCGAAAGATTAATGACTTCCTCTTCAGGAACCATAGCATACCAGCCACTGGTGGGATTAGGAGTAGTAGGTATGAAAACGCTCAACATCGGACGATTCATGTGGGATTGGAGTTGTGCACTCACAACACCGGTGACGAACGCTATCGCCCAGACTCCTTGGCGAGGATACTCTACCAAAATCACCCGACTAAACTTAGTTTTAGAATCCTGTAAAAGGGTTTCCAAAATCTGTTTAAGGGTTTTGTATACTGAGCCAGCTAAGGGAATCGCTTGCAATATTTTCTCACCCAAATCTAGCAACCACCGTCCAACAATGTTGCGTGCCATCAAGCCAATCAGCATAATAAATAGTAGTGGGACTGTCAGTCCCACTGCTAAATTTAGCAGATTTACTAAGATAGGGTTGAGATTATCAAAAGGGTTAATTTGTTTGGGAATTCTAGTTAAAAAATTTATCACCCAGTTGGCGATTGTAATCGTCAGCCAGATTGTGGTAGCCAGGGGAATTACCACTAGAATCCCCGCAATTAGGTCATTTTTTAGATCCTGCTTCAAGCCCTCGAACACAGAGCACAGATTCTCCTTTTAATAACTGAATAAAATTTTTTACTAGCCACCTAAATCACAACTACTCTCCCAACTTGTTCTAGCCACTTTTTTTTGGAGTGGGTGAAAAAATGCCAAGGTGGCTATAGCCGTTATACACTAGTATACCTCAGTTTCCGTAGCGTGCGCCGTTCCCGTAGCGTGCGCCCATGGGCAATGGGCAATCTAATCAATTTACTCCCTTATGAGGAGGATACAGGATAAAGAATTCAGTTTTCATCATAATAATTCAGCGATGTTAGTGGCACTATACAGAATATTATTGGATTCTTTCGCCAATTTATCGGAAAAGTTCCTTGACAATCAATTAGTCTGAATCGAAGCTCCTGACTTTAGACTCCTCAATGGTCTGATAGTTGGTTAGATTGGGCATAGGCGCACGCTACGGGAACGAACTCAGTTATTCTACACCAATAGACACTGATTTTGCAGTAGGTGGAGTGGGAGGAAAGTTGGGTTGCTTTCACCCATGGGAAGCTATATCATCGGAAAAATCTACGCTGCGCCTATTAGCTGATCTCGATAGTTGGGTAAGTTTTAACGGTGGAATTACACCTGTTTTACCTTCCCGTTCTAGAGTTTGGAGTTGGCTTTAGCTACTCCAAATCTGGTTTCTAGATACTGCCACAAAACGGTAGCCCGTTCGGATCAATCTAGAATACCACTTCCAAAGTCTGGCGCTAGTTAATGGGTGACAATATGATGCCATTAGGGCGTTATACCCATGACTAGATTTTACCCAGCACTAGCTATAGGGTTATTACTGGCATGAACTAACATCAGACCAGCTTTTTCCCTTTGACCAGATCAATCGGTATTATTCTTTACATATTACCAGAGATAGATTAACAAAGATAGAGAATCGGAATTGACACTCACCGGTGATTAGACGCGGGGATTGCTGCTACCCAGTTTTACTATGAAATGTTTGATTTATCAGTTAGTTAGCCAATTCAGTTAGTTAGCCAATGGTATAGTAATCTCTTTGATTCTACCCTAATCTGACATCAAGACTACTAGGATGAGGATGAAGTGACCTGGGTAGCATCAGAGTCTTTTGAGCCTTGGGAAGTTGAGGACATGACACGGCTACTGGGAGGGTGCATGGGATGCTTGAGTTCCCAAAGTTTGACCAATATCAGATACTCATAAAATGCTTGTAAGGTACACCAGGTAAACCCGGCTTGACCATCCAGGAAGCCTCCCAGTAGGAAATACATGTATATAAAACGCAATACAGGTCGCCAGGGCAAGCGTAAGGACAAGTTTTTGAGGGCACGGCGTCTTTCTACTTCCGAACGCCCAAAAAATAGGTCTGCCCACTGAACAGTTCCTTGGTCCAACTGGCGCAAGGTTTCGAGGGCTTCGTCGCTAGAGTAGCGATTGTGTTTATCAATCCAGCGGGTAAATCCCTTACTGTTGGTGTAGTGAGGATATGTTTCTTTGATGAAACCAGTCGGTCCATCACATACTTCCCGTTCCGTATGACCATAATCATCAAACCAAACATTGTCCTTACGAAACAGCCGTAGTTGGTAACGGGGATACTGAGTAGAGTAGCGAATCCACCGATTCATGAACATGACCCGCTCAGCAACGTAATAAGCCACATGCTCCTGTCCTTGTATTGCTCCCTGGCATTCGGCAAATAACTCAGGGGTCATGCGTTCATCAGCTTCAAGGATATAGACCCATTCGTACTTGGTGGGGACTTCCTTGAGCATCCAGGTGCGCTGACGTCCGTGACTTTCAAAGGCGTGCTGCACAACTCGCACCGGATACTGACTAGCAATTTCTACAGTGCGATCGCTACTGATTGAATCTACGATCATCACATCGTCCGATAGTAGGGCTGACTCGATACAAGCAGCAATATCTAGTTCTTCGTTGTAGGTCAGGATATAGATCGAGAACATGTCTTGGGGATCATCATCAAAAATCTGGTCAGGGTTAAAAGTCTCTACCCTACTAAGCTTGTCCACGACGGGTTACTGGTGTACTTCCCAACCCGCGCAATCCGGTCCAGCCAATGGCAATATAGCCAATTGCTAGGAGTAAGCTACTCAGACCAGTTTTAATGCCCAGTTTGAAAGCTTCAGTGGTGGCTCGTTTCTCTAGTTGAAGTTTCTGACTACGGATTTGGTTAATATTCTGCTCTGCTTCTTGATTGAGTACGTCAGGGTTTTCCTTTATTGCCTGCAATTGTTGTCTAACTCTGTTAGCCTGAGCTTTGGCTTGCTCAAGCTGTTGTGCTGGAATCCTACCACTTTTAATGGCTGCATCTAAATCGGCGAGTCTCTTTTCTACCTGGGCTATACCTTGAGGACTTTTGAGAAGTTCAGTGACTTGCTGAGTGCGGTTTTCCAGTTGAACTTCGGCGGTCTTGGCTCTTTGGTTAATTTGTTCTAGAGCCTGGGAACTTTGCAAACGAAGGTTATTGAGATGTAGGGGTACCATTAGCAAAAAGACCAACCCTAGAAAACTAGAGAGACACAGCACCCAAAATCGGAGATCTTGAACCGAAGATTTTGGCTGTGTGGTAGCGGTAGCAGCACTTTGAGCAATCCAATATCCAGCAAATAAAAACCCAATGCCGACCATAGGGATAATGCCTCGGTCAACAACTTGGGTAGCAAAGTTCAACTGCCACTCTGGCTTTAACAGGCTAGCTCCCTGTGAGGGAATTGCCAAAATGATGTAATCCAAAAGAGAGGAAACGATCATTATCACCCCGACAACCTTAAGAGTCAGAGCAGTAAACGAGGAATAAACAGAATTAGTATTCATGGGCTATGAAGCGCGATTATTAGATTAACTTAATCATCGAATTTAGTACTTGAATGATTAATTCCTCCTCAAATTACTGGCTTACTAGTTTTTGGAGTAGTTTTTGGAGTACTCACTCAAGTGTAAAAATAGAATAGCACGAAGGCCAACCATGGCGCTTTGCCCATATTAACCTATGGCAATCAAGAATCCTAACTCCAACATCCTAGCTGGTGTTAAGTTTTAGAGGGGAAGTCCCGCGCTCTACATTTTAGGTGAGCGTCACCAGCCTTAGCCATTAACCATTAACCATTAACCATTAACCATTAACCACTAATCAAGGTGTTAGGATAATTCCTGGTATTCTTCCTTAATCAGGTAAAGCGATCGCACAATCGCTGATTAACGGTAGTCTTGTGGATGTAGTGTTCCTCGGCAGACAGGTTTTATGAACAAAGTGGTTGAAGTTGTACCGGATAAAGAAGCTTTGATTAGGCGAGCTGTTGATGTTGTCCTCAGTAAAATCGAAGGAGCAATCCAGGCTAACGGTCGCTGTACCATTGCCCTTGCTGGCGGTAGCACCCCCAAGCCTTTATACGAAGCGATCGCTACCTTTGACCTTGCCTGGAATAACATTCATGTGTTTTGGGGTGATGAACGCTATGTTAGTCCCGAGCACCCGGATAGTAATCAAAGGATGGCTCGTCTGGCCTGGTTAGACAAAGTCGATATACCAGAGGCTAACATTCACCCCATGCCCACCGATGGCTCTAGTCCCACTGCTGATGCCGATAAACATCAAGCTCAACTGTATGAGTTTTTTGGCATACCAGTAGGAGAGTTTCCTCACTTTGATGTAATTTTGTTAGGCATTGGTGATGATGGCCATACTGCCTCCCTATTCCCCCATACAGAGGCTCTGCAAGTAAAAGACCGACTAGTTACAGTTGGCAACAAAGATGGTCAACCACGAATCACCTTTACGTCGAGCTTGATTAACCATGCCAACTGCGTTATGTTTCTGGTTGCTGGTGCTGGCAAAAGAGCAGCCTTGGCTCAAATATTTGCCCCCGAAGCTGATCCACAAACCTATCCAGCTCGGTTGATCCAGCCCCAAGGAGAACTTTGGTGGCTTCTAGATGAATCAGCAGGTCAAGATTTGAAACATTGACAAGCGCGGAAGTGTCAAGTGTGAACGATGAAGTGCGAAACAGTAACTTCAATCAAGTCTATTACAAGTGGGGCAGGACGTGTTCCTGACAAGAAAACGCGCCATGATGGAATCCAGTTATTGATAGTTCTATCACTAATAGTACCTCGTTCGCGCAGAGTCTCCAAAGGAGAAAGGAGTTCTGGTAGCCTTAAGAGGTGCATTAAGCCTACACTTGCCCGATCGGGAAGTGTATGATCGTCACATTATCTGAAACTAGATAATAGCTGTTAAAAATAATAAATTAAAGTTCTATGATTGTTTGCCCTAACTGCAATCACCAAAATCCGGAAGGGGCTACCCAATGTGAAGCCTGCTACACTCCCTTACCTTCCACTACCAGCTGTCCTAACTGTGGTGCAACAGTTCAGACTGACGCAAGCTTCTGTGGTCAGTGTGGATTTCACTTGAATGTGGGTGCCAATATGGAGAAAGGGGAGAAATCAGGGTCAAACTCTACCCCAGAGATACCCGACTTGGTATCCCCAGACCCACTTATTGAACCTATACCCATGGCTATGAATACTCAAGTCCCCGATCCAGCATCCAATCCTATCAGTTCTGATGATGCTGAATCTACCACCCCTATGCCAGCTACGGTCGTTAATCCAGCCCTCAACTCAGAAGCATTTCAACCGCAGAATCCTGACTTAGAAACCCTGCCATTGCCGCTACCTACCGTTGGCAATTTAGGGTTTTCTCAGGAAGAATCTAGCCAAAACTCGCCATCACCGTCAATACCAGAAGCTGACTTAGAGAACCCGCCACCGCCCCCTGTACCCAATAGAGGTACTGCCCAAACTCAGTTGCAGGTAATCTCAGCTCAACTGCTGCATATGCAAACCAATACAACAATTGAGTTACCGCAGCATATATCGGTGATTCATCTGGGTAAGCCCAATGATAAAATTCCCCCGGATATTGATGTCTCTGGTTTTCCTGACTCAGACATTGTCTCTCGCATTCACGCGGATATCAGAGTGGAGGGGGATACCTACTATATTGAAGATGTAGGCAGCTCCAATGGCACTTATGTCAACCACACGTCTCTAGCACCAGGCAATCGGCATCGGCTAAGAACAGGCGATCGCATTAGCTTGGGGAAAGGTGATAAAGTGACATTTTTGTTCCAAAGTTCTTGAGTTTCCGGTGCTAGGTGGGTGTGACAGCTGGTTGTGCAAAATTGATCTCGGACAAAGCCCCGACCTAAAGCGCTAGCTAGGTCGGGGCAGTTTACTATCGGGGGAGTTTGGCACTGGTTCCGTTAAGCGGGTGGTTGAAAGTCTTGCTATATCTGAATTAGGAGGGATAATAGGTAAGATTTGACCTGTCGCGACTTAGAGGTGAGCAATGGAGTTATTATCCCAAAATTGTCCGTTGTGTGGTAGTCCACAAGTTAAACCCCACGACCGCTATGAGACCCAAAACGGCACACGAACCATCTACCATTGCTTTGAGTGCGATACGTACTGAGCGTGAGACCTTCGCCACCCCCATAGCAGGACTGCGCACCCCCTTAAGTCGCATTATCGAGATTCTCAAAGCCAGAAGCGAAGGGATGGGTCTCCGTGTGGTTCGTACCTTTAACGTTTCCTTGAAAACGGTGATTGATTGGGAAGAACGTTTGGGTGGGCTTAAACCTGTATTGATGCTGTACGCCTTGCTTGATCAGTTTCTGCAACTGGTAATCGTTGGGGATGAACTGTACACATTGGTCAACAAAAACGTCCCACAAAAGCTGAGTGAGGGCTGGACGATCGTCGAGATGGATAGAGCCAGTCGGTTTTTGTGGGAATTACATTGTGGTCAAAAAGAGCAACAACTGTAAGAACCACGCCATCAAGGTGTTAGTTCAAGTTATAGCAGTCGCCAGGGCAGTTAGGACATGACAAAAGTCTCACACCCTTTGTAAGCGCAAGAGTTTGACTTCTGACTTCTGACTTCTGACTTCTGACTTCTGCTATATAGAGCAAACCCAAGACCGAGGGCCTGTTTACAGATGGGGAACGCCGCTATGGTAACTTGCTGTTTGAGATT
>NZ_JAAHHE010000241.1:0-9372 GCF_010692525.1 Moorena sp. SIO3B2 | reverse complement strand
GAGTTACGTCGTGACCACGACTCACAAGCTCCTCTGTGAGCAAATGCACTATCAGTTCTGTCCCCCCGTAGGTAGAGGGGGGAACGCTAGTCCACAGCGGTGCAACTTGAGCAATGCGCATAATTTTTGGGGTGGGTCAACATCAGCTTAGAATTTAGTTTTAGCCCTAGGCAGCAGCTTCCAGCTTGTCTTGCAAATCAAAAATGACTAGACGTTCATTTTCAAGAAGACAGCGATAATTCGAGCGGAGATGGTGGAAAAAATCGACGTAGTGTTCCAGCCACCAGAAAGCTGGCCATCCGATAACTAGGAAGGTTGCCCCGTCATCTTTTAATCTCTCTAACTCCAAAATTGCAGTCCTGTCATCAGGTGGCGATCCCCAGTATCGTCCGTCTTTTTCAAGAAAAGGAAGCCGACGACGCTCATCTACCCACTCATCCGTTCCCCATTCATCTTGATCTGCCAATATAAAAGTGACCTGTGGAGGAATATTACGCTTAATCTCCTGCAACGCTAACTCGCGCCAATCTGACCAGGGTCTATAGGACTCAATCAGTCTTTGAATGGCTAAAACAAGGTCGTCTCTACCACGCTCTTTTAGTAAAGGTACTAAGGAACTGTAATCACTTAAATATCCCGGTGTCATTAGTTTAAGAGTTTGCAGAAGCTCTGGATAAACTTCATCTACCGGAAAAGCCCTACTACCTTTTAGCTTTCCAAGTGCTTCTAAGGTGGTCATGGTTACAATACATTTCAGGCACTTCCCACAATTTGAATTGCCGTTTGCCGTACATACATGTAAGTTCCTCAGCCCAACGTCCCAGTCACTGATGACTTGCGTCTTCTGAAGTCGCGAGAATCGAGCACCATAATAAATAAGCTGTAAATTCTGACTGTTGTAATTAGGTGCTAGATAGATAAGATCTTCAGGAGCTATATCCGAGATGGGATTGTCCGAAGAAACAATAATTTTGGTTAATCGCCGTCCAAGACTATGAGCAACAGCAGCAAGTGAAGCCCCAAGGTAACAGTACTGCCAAAACTTTCCATCATCTGAATAGCCACGATAAGCCAGGGTTCGTAAGTTGCTTACAACTGGTATAAGATTGACACCTGTTTCTTTATTGACTTCACTGAATTTTGCAATAGATCGATCAAGGGAATCCAATTTAAGGCTTGATTTAGGGTCTTCCGGAAAACCTGCACCCTGAACATAGATTACATCTCGAATAGAGAAAGGGTGACCCTCTGGTACAGTAAGTTGGTTGTGGCGAAGACTGAATAATGAATCAACTCCACCTGATATAAACAATGCCGTATGCTCTTCAGGTCGTGAGACTGAATGAGTATCCAGCGGGGCTTCAATTACAGGGACAGTACGGCTAAACTTTTCCCAATATCGGTGAAGCCAAGCCAGATTAGTGAGTACTCCTTCGAGTAAAATTGGACAGACTGGGCTATCGATCGCGATCCGCTCCTCTCCATATCTTGCTGCTAGGAAAGCACAAGCAACCAGGTACGTATCGGCTTTCAAAGACAGAGCGGAGCTATATTCTGGCAGAGTCGCAAAGTAAATATCCTGCTGAGATCGATTGCAATTTTCCCAGCTGATAGTCGCAACTACTTTTGCTAGCCCATCCTTGTTTTCGTAACGAAGATTTTCGATTTTCATATTTATCCCCACAGTAGCTTATCAGTCCTAACCAATAAATGCTGATAGAAGAGTCAGGTCGATCAAGTTTTGAGGTCAAACACAACTAGACGTTCATTCTCAAGAGTGCATGGGTAATTTGAACGGAGATAGCGAGAAAAGTCTGTGTAGTAGTCCAACCACCAGAACGATGGCCAGGCAAATGCAATGAGATTAGCTTCCCCAGCTTTCATCCTTTCCAACTCAGAGATAGCCGTCGAGTCATCCGGTGGCGTTCCCCAGTATTGCCCGTCTTTTTCCAGAAATGGAATGACCTGGCGGCCTTCAGCAACATCGCCAAGATTTAACTGCTGATCGTGAACCAGGATGAAGGGATCGCCTGGAGAGACAAGATTAGCAATGTCTTTAGCCGTTAATTCCACCTTCGTGCGGTATTCAATCTGTTGAGCATACTGATTCTTCGGATTATCGTCTGAGGCATATTTTCGACGTGCCGTTACCACTCCCATTGCGGATGGAGGGTTATCAAGATTACATTTTTTAGCGACATGCAGGTAGTCTTGACGGTAGGTATCGGGATTCCATTTGAGGTAGTAGTATTCTTTCTCATCAGGATAAATAGGGGGAGGAGGTAAGAAGGTGACCACGGCTTTCGGCTCAAAAACGATGGGCACTTGCTTGTCATAAAGTGCAAGGCTGACATCAACCTCCTCTTGAGCCGTGATTGATTCATCAAACTCGCCAATGCGATCGAAAACCTCTGTTCGGAACAGCATACAGTGGGTTTCTATAAATTTCATAGTTCTGCGGTCACTAGCATTTCGGTCATCCTCCTTGGGAGTACTTCGAGGAAGTATTTTAAGCTTGATTCCATCAGAGGTTTGTATGGGTTTGATATCATCTAGTCGATCGTCAAAGTGAACCTTCTCAAATTGTCCTAATCGCTCAAGTACGAGCGGGGCAGCAACGTCTGCTGGATATTCATCACATGCCTCAATTAGGCGGGAAAGCCAACCGTCTTCTACAAGCACGTCATTTTCAAGCAAACATAAGAAATCATCCTTGGCTTCTCGGATCGCCAGGTTTCTACATTGGTTAGGCAGTAAGTGGTGATCTGTATGGATAAACTTGACATTCCTCTGCCCCTCCAAGACGTTTTCAATCTGCTGTCGATAAACTTTCGGGATTTGGCAATCCACCACAATCAGTTTAAAAGGGATGTGGGTACGATCGTAAATTCGTTGTAGACATTCGGCTGCAACGGAAAATCTTTCTCTTGGAATAAAACCGATGGTTACTGTTGACATAATTAATTTTTCCTCGCTCGATTTACTTTTTTAATCTTAATTGAATGTTTGTCTATGTTTGGCTTTGACTCAATTTATACACACAAAATTCAAATCTAAAACCCTGCATTCTCCATTAACCTACTTATCACCTTCTCGGCGGCAAAATACTCAGTAGCAATGTCCCGTGCAGCGCGACAGTTTCCCTCATAGTCACTCTTGATTGAATCCATTGCTTTCAGAATATCCTCCATGGTTTGAAATGCGAAGAGTCCCTTACCTGTAGGCAAAAACTTGCTAAACCCCGTTTCCTGGGTAATTACAGGGCGACCGGCAGCAAGATAGCAGACAGAGCGATCGCTGAACCATCCCGTTCGGGGACGAACGTACTGTTCTTTAGTTACTGTAAATTCCCCCAAAGAGCTGCAAATATATTGCCGATAAGTGGAGGGATTCGTTAAATTCCGGGCTGAGATAATCTGCCAACCATAATGACGCATTTTAGCTGCTTCGCTCTCGCTAATTCCCTCAAGGGCTAATTCTATGGGAAAGTGAGAATGTAAAGGCAAATCTATGAAGCGCCGAAATTCTGAATCTTTCCGCCAAGAATAGTTTTCATTTTGCCAAACGATGTCTTTTTTCAGATTCTTCCAAGTTGAGATGGTTGTGAGCTTTGCATCCACCTCTAAGGAACTAACATTAGACCACCAGTCAATACAGACGGGTGGTCTTGTGGGATGCCATTGATACCGTTCAACAGGAACAAGGCAGTCATCTTTACCCAGGTTATATCCATAGGTAAACAAGTGATTGTAGCTGTCAAGTTGGCCGATCAACCAAGACTCATTTTGGGCAACACGCACCTGATCTACAAATGGATCTGTTTGTAAATAGATAAGACAATTAATCTCACTATGTTCAGGACGAAGGTAATGAGCACCGCAAAGATTGATAACTGCATCAGCCTCTCGATAAAGCCTTTGCAATCCATCTGAATCAGCAGCTCCAAGGCAAACATTTTGTTCGCTAGGAGGACGAAAAATCCAGCGCTCTCCCATTCCCAAACTGTTCATATATAGAGAAAGATATTTAACATTCTCAGTGTAGTTTGGTGTGTGCCAGAGAGTTTTGGGGTCCTGAAGGGGACTGTCAGAATCCTCTACATACCAAACATCAAAGCCAAGTCTTCTTAGACCTGCTAGATAGTGCAGAACCTGCCAGGTCATCCCTCCGAATGGATAAGACGCTAACAGCCCCCAGACAATAATTTTTCCAGCCGTAGCCGGTGGATATTTGCTTAATAACTCCAATTTGCTAATCTCCTTGCTAAAGATGCTCTTCCAACTTGAAAACAATAAGGCGATCGTTGCTTAGCACGCAGGGAAATTTTGCACGGAGATAGTTATGAAACTCTGAATAGTACTCCAACCACCAAAATGTGTGCCAGGCAAAGGCAATATGGGTTGCTCCCAACTGGCGTAAGCGCTCCAATTCCCGAATTGCAGTTTCATCGTCTGCTGGCTCCCCCCAATACTGTCCATCTTTTTCAAGAAAGGGAATAGGTTGGAGCCCATCAACGATTTCAGTACCTAGCCACCGGGCCTGGTCAACTAGGATAAAAGGAACATCAGGACCGACAAGCGTTTTGAGTTCTTCTTTAACTTTAGATAACTGAGCAATTCGGCGTCGATCTTTAACGAATTCGATAGATCCAGGCATGCGAAGCAAATTCCACTTTTTCTGAATGCGCTCATGACTTTTATGAGCCCGATCCATATCCCATTTCATCAAAAAATATTCCTCATCTTCAGGAGAAGGAGGATAGGGCGGGAGGTAATTTATCTCACACTTAGGCTCAAAGACAACTGGAACTCCAGCACTATATAAGGCCAAACTCAGATCGATTTCATCCCGTGTGTTCAGTTCCTCGTCATACAGCCCTATGCGATCGAAGACGTTTCGACGAAACAGAAGGCAGTGTTGCTCCATAAACTGGACTTTCCTAAGCTCCTGCCCTCGATCCGTTTCTTTGTCATCTGTACGGGGCAAAATTTTCAATTTTATACCTTCAGAAGTTTGCACAGAGTGAACTTGATTTAAACGATCGTCAAAGTGAACCGGAGCCTTCCTCGATCGCCCTTCCATGAGTAATGGGACGGCAACATCCGCCGGATATTCCTCGCAAGCAGTGATGAGTTGAGTAAGCCAACCGTCCGATACTAAATTGTCGTTTTCAATTAGACAAAGAAATTCATCTTGGGCTTCCTGAACGACCAGATTCCTAGACTGGTTTGGAAGCAAATAGTGATCTCGGTGAATAACTTTGACGTTTTCACGCCCCTGCAGTATCTGTTCAATCTGTTGCCAGTAAACTTTGGGAGTATTGCAATCCACTACAATTAAATTGAAGGGGATATGGGTATGGTCAAAGATTCGCTGCAACGACTCAGCTGCTAGAGAGAATCGTTCGCGAGGGCTAAAGCCTATAGTGACTGTTGGCATGTTGTCATCTCCTTGATAAAATTTTTCTGTTCAACTCATAGCTACTTCAAGCAGGGGGGGTAGAACCCGATCTGTGGAAAAATATTGTGCTGCGATTTGACGCGCAGCAAGACAGTGCTGTTCATAATCAGCATTGATGGACTCGATTCCCTCCAGTGCTTCGGAGAGGTTACGGAAAGTGAGAATCCCCTTACCCGTCGGCAAGTAATCACTAATGCCTGTGTCTTGCACTAAAATCGGCCGACCAGAGGCAAGATAGCAGGCGCTGCGATCGCTAAACCAGCCCCCACGACTCAGAACATAGCCTTGTTTAGCGACACTAAATTCAGCGCGAGATTCTTGTATAAACTTGCGGTACGACCATGGAGTTTGGGTTGCCAACCAGCCTGGGACAACCTCCCATCCATTTTTAGACATTTGCTTGGGAGTTCCTCCTGTCAAGGCTATCCGGAATAACTGAGATGTATACTGTGGCAAATCAAGGAACTCAGTGAACTCTTTATCTTTCTGTCCGTAATGAACTCCTTGATAGATAACTTTGTTATAGCTATGAGACTTCCCATAACTTTTCCACTGGAATATAGTAGTAAAGTAATCATTAGAACTATGTTCAAATAGAGGCCATTCCGGCAAAAATATCGGAGATAATGTCTTAATCCATTTATGATCTGCTGTTGGAATTGAGCAGTCTGTTGCCTCCAGACGCTGAGCAATTGAGAAAAGCTGCTCACAATGAGAAACCATATTGCTTAGCTTCACATCGCCGCTAACCAGCCTCATTTGAGTAAAGCCAGGGTCTGCATCAATGAATATGCGACGTTTTGGCCAATTATATTCATCTCTCCATAGAGATAGCGGTACGGCACGAACAATTAACAGCTCTGCCTGCGAACAAATATCCAGGAAATCATCAAGTGCCATTCCCTGAGATTGATTTCCAGCACGGTAAATCCACTTTCCTTGAAAATCAAATGGTTCAAGACAATCACGGATGTATGTAGTAGGGTACTCTAAATCATTTGTTGATTCCTCATTTTCCCAGTCATACACCCACGATTGCTGCCCGCAATCCTCTAAGTAGAAGACATCATGACCGAGTGCACGCAAACCCAACAAATACTGGATATTAATCCAAGCATGCCCGCCAACAGGGAAACGACCTATACTACCAGAGAAAATAATAATCACTCTATGCTCGCTCCATTAATACTTAAGTCGTTTTGATTGCCCATTCCACCAAAGATGAGAGAATTTTTCTGGCCTCGAAAAACTCTTCAGCAATCGATCTTGCAGCGCGACAGTGGAACTCGTAATGGTTGTTAATCTCCTCGATGCCAGCTATAACTTCCTCAGGTGTACTAAAGGGGATAATACCAGACCCAGTTTCCAACCATTCGGAAAAACCAGTTTCCTGAGTCAGCACCGGTCGGCCACTCGCCAGGTAGCAGGCACTTCGCTCACTGAACCAGCCACTGTTACTTGCCACATAACCTTGCTTAGCCACGCTGAACTCCGCTTTTGACTGCTGAATGTAGCGCTGATAGGTCCAGGGATCCCGTGTCGGCTCAAGGGAGTCACGTAACACCCAGCCCTTGCTGCAGAGGAGATCTTGGGGAGCTTTTCCAACTGCCAGTTCTAAGATAGAACCAACTTTTTCAGGGAGATTCAAGTAAGGCTCAAATGAGTCCGACTTCATACCATAGCGACTTCCTTGATACTGACGCGCCGGATAACTCTTCCATTGCATGACCGTGGTAAACATTCCCTGTAATGGCGCTGGTGTTATTGGCCAGGCATCCAAGACAATTGGTTGGCGGGTTGCTTTCCAGGGTAGTCCATCATCGGGAATAGTGGATCGGTGGCTGCCAATGTTTTCGCCAAATGAGAGGAAGGCTGTATGTTGTAAAGCCCGATTTCGTGCATCAGGATTGGTCAAATGCCGAATTTGGGTAAAAACTGGATCGGTGTCAACCAAGATGCGTTCAGGAATTTCTACGAGCCAAGGGCGCAGGGGATTCATCCCGGAGAGATTTAGTAAGAGATCCGCGTCCGTACAGATACGAATCATATCATCAGCACGAGGCCCTAACCATCGCAATTTATGTGCGTCGAAGTAAGCCCAGCAATCATTGAGCCCTACTTTCTCGAACGTGCGCTTTGTAAATTGCAGTCCGTAGGTTGGATTGGTATCGGTTACACCTCTTACAGGGTCGTAGCACGAAGGGTAATCATCACTATCTTCAACAAAATACACCTCGTGTCCAAGCCGAGCCAAACCTATTACATATTGCAAATGATGCCAGGTCAAACCTCCTACTGGTCCACGCACGATGTAGCCAAGTACAATAATACGCAAGCGGCCATCTGTGAGTAGCTGAGGTCTAAATACATTAGCAGTTCTCAGTAAAGGACTAACCATGCCTATTGTATACCCCCTCAATGAGTTGGGATAGCACTTTATTTGAATCGAAATAAGTTTCAGCAATTGCCCGTGCCACTTTTGAGTGCCGCTCGTACTTTTCTTCGACTTCCTCGATAGCAGTAACCGCCTCCTCTATCGTTGTAAAAGGTAAGATACCTTCACCCACTGGAAGCACAGAAGAGAATCCAGTATCTTGAACTACCACAGGTTTACCCGCTGCTAAATAACAGGCACTTCGACAACTGAACCAACCGGTTTTTCCTGCTACGTAAGCATTCTTGGCTACGCTCCATTCAGCTTTCGATGACTCGATGTAGTTCCGATAGCTATCCAGATCGGGACAAACTTTTTCGGGATCAACTACCTGCCAACCATTATGAGCAAGTATCTCACGAGGGGTACGGCGAGTTTTCCCAGCATTAACGGCGAGTTCAAGCTCTACATCAGGAACTAGCTTCGGTAGTTTCATAAATCTCTTAAATTCAATATCTTTTTGACCATAAGTTAAGCCATTGTAGGTAATTGGCTTGTAACTAGTCCAATTCATCACAGTTGTAAAAGTATTGCGCTCCTTAGCTGAAGGATGCCACTCCGACAGAACAATTGGCTGTCGGGTGGGACGCCAATGGTGACCAGTTTTTGGTATGGCATCGGCAAGTGTCTCCCCAAAGCTGAAATGGATATCATGGGCATCGACCATTTTTTGAAAGTCAGCTTGTCCTCGCGCTAATTTAACCTGGGTGAATGCGGGATCTGAATCGATATAAACTAGATGCTTCACTTGCCGATAGTTCCAAGGATACATGAGGGTACCCGAGACATTGATCAGCAAGTCCGCAGATTTAATCACCTCGTTCCGTTTCTGTTCGGAAAGACCAAACCATTGAGATTCCCAGGGGAAGCAATATGCCCATTTATCCCCCAGCCCAAAACGGGCCATCAAGTTAGCAAGATACTGCACGTTGTAGTCGCAACCAGCGGAGACTCCACCCTCAGTCGGATTGTAAGGCCATTGACCAGTATCCTCAATATAGTAAACATCGTGGCCAAGCTGCGCCAATCCAAGTACATATTGAAAGTAGTCCCAAGCAACTCCGCCCAGAGGGTATTGGGCAATTAACCCCGTGACAATGACTCTAAGAGATGATTTCATCTTTATGCGAGCTCCTTCTGCTCACTTGAACGAGTCCTTAAGGTATTTTCAGTTTCCATCTCAACCGCTTTAACACCGCAGATCGAAGATTATCAGGCGATTTGCTCTTATCTGGAAGTCGCAGACCTATATGGAGGGGGAGATCGGCTTAAACCACAGCTCTCATAAAAACGATGGTAGAATCCAGCGTCCTCCAGCAATTCCTGGTGCGTCCCCGCCTCCACCACCTTTCCCTGCTCCAACACTACAATCCGATCTGCCTGCCGAATCGTGGACAGCCGGTGGGCGATGATGAAGGTTGTCCTGCCTGCCATCAACCGCTCTAAGGCTTCCATCAGCAGCGCCTCCGTCTGGGCAT
>NZ_JAAHHE010000240.1:0-9502 GCF_010692525.1 Moorena sp. SIO3B2 | reverse complement strand
TATTCTCTTAGATTGTCGCGCGGGCAGGATGCCAGTTTCATGCTTATTGTCGCGCGGGCAGGATGCCCACTCTACTTCTATGGATTTGAAGACTGAGGCAACAGGATCTCTTGTGCTTGTTTTATGAGCGACTGCATCAAGAAAGAATCAAATCTTATTACTACTCCCTACTCCCTACTCCCTACTCCCTACTCCCTCCAAGCGCAAAAAATGCATATTTCCCCCTTCATCCCCTGCGACAATGGTTACATCATCCGGTGCAACGGCACAACAGTTGATCGCACTTTCTCCAGTAAACGTAGCAATAACTTCCCTAGTCTCGAAATCCCACACTTGGAGTGTTTTATCGGAAGATGCAGAAATCACTAGCTTACCGTTGGATGTTACTTTGATCCGATTTATGGAGTCGGTATGACCTGTAAAAGTAAATATTTCCTCTCGCTTTTCCAAATCCCAAATTTTGATGGTCTTATCCTTTGATCCAGAAACGACGTACTTACCATCAGGGGTTACGGATAGAGTATTGATTGAATCCCCATGACCTTTAAGGGTGAAACATTCCTTTCTAGTTTCTAGATTCCAAATTTTGATAGTTTTATCCTTGGAGCCAGAAACCAAATACTTACCATCTGGGGTGACAGCTAAACTAGTTATCTCCAGGTTATGACCTTTGAGGACAAAACGTAATTTTTTGGTTTCGAGATGCCACACTTTAATAGTGCTGTTAGTTGAACCAGAAATTACATGGTTACCATCTGGCGTGATTGATAGAGTTGTTGCGGAATCATTAAATATGAAGGTGATTAGAGAATACAATAGTTTATCCAATAAATATAATGTTAATGCAAAGAATGGTAATGCAATTGACAAAATTTCAATCCAATATTCAAATAAAAATTGAATATATAAAAAGAAAGATATAATACTTGATAGGTAAATAATAGATATTAATAAAATTGAATAATTATAGCAATATTGAGAGAGTGATAGTAAATTACAAATTCTCTTTATTGTACTGTAATTCCAGACAGTCAAAAAGTGATAAGATGAGGCAATAAAATTATTTATACAAATTAGCAAATTATTGGGCGCAATCGCTACTCCAATAATTTGCTTACTTACCATAATTTTATTTATTTCAAAGTCTTGTATTTTATCTATTAAATCCGAATATTTGCTATATATTGATAAGTTTAATTTTTGTTTAAAAAGTTGGTCATAAAAATGTTTAGGTATATTATTTATAGGTAGAATAACATGCCTAATATGTGTAAAAATATCTTTGATTATTTTTATTATAAAGAGCATCAAAGACCATGCTAATAAATAATTAACTATTATCATTATTAGATAAACCCTAGAATTCAATACTGTTATTAATAGTTTTGAAGTCCATAAATAAAAGAAAAACATATATTTGGTTAGATTATTTTTTATTATTAAAACTAGATTATTTTGATAGTTTTGAGTACTATCAAAACTATAATTTATGTTTTTTTTGCCTAAACCTAAACTAAAAATTTTTATGAAATTATCTTGTAAACCAAAAATTACTTGCTTACCATCGGTAGTAATGGTTACATCATTTACTGAAGTTTTGTTTTCTATTAATTCAACATGTTTTTCTTGTGATTCTAAATTCCAGACCTTGACTGTTTTATCTTTTGAAGCAGAAATAATCTTCTTACCATCTCGTGTTACTTTAATATCATAGATTGAGTAATCATGACCAATAAAACTCAAAATTTCTTTTCCAGACTCTCTATCCCAAACTTTAATAGTATTATCGAAGGAAGCAGAAATTACCTGTTTACCGTCAGGTGTAACAGCAAGAGCACTAATAGGATTGTTATGACCTTCAAGGATGAAAGCTTTTGTTCGCATTTCTAAATTCCAGATTATAATAATATTTTTGCCCTTATGACCAGAACCAGAAATTAGCCACTTACCGTTCAGAGTAACTGCAATTGCATATACTGCCTCCGATTGTGTAAATAAAACAGGATAACCAGCGTATCTTTTATCTCCATGTATATTCCTGAAAAGCATTTCCCCATTTGTTAAATCCCAAACCTTGATAGTCCCGTTGTCTGACCCAGAAATTACACGATTGCCAGAGGTGATCGCAACAGTTCTCACTATGTCTCTATGACCTTTTAGGGTTAACTCTTCTTGCCCAGTTTCCAAATCCCAGACTTTCATAGACTTTTTGGTTGCAATTGATGCCGAAACCACTTTTTTGCCATCAGGAGTAACCGCTACAGCAACTACAGGGAGACTATGACCGTTAAATCTCTGTATTTCTTTTCCTGTTGCTAAATTCCACACTCTAACCGTGTTATCAGATGCACCAGAAATTACCCTGGTTCCATCGGGAGTAACTGCTACAGCATTTACAGAGGCACTATGACCTGTTAATGTTCTAATTTCTGCACCTGTATTCAAATTCCAGACTTTAACGGTGTGGTCAGATGAACCAGAAATTACCATGGTGTCATCTGGTGTGACAGCAACGGCATTTACGGAATCACCATGACCTATTAGGGTAGATAGTAAGCGTCCAGTAGGGGGAGTTAACGTAGCTCTCAAGCTACGCAAACAAGTCGTTTCGGTTTGGGGTATCTGTTGTAATAATCGTTGAATTTCTGGGGTATCAAACTCTAGTAAACGCCCTGACAGTTGCCCTGCTAATTGGGTTGGGTCTTGAGTTAATATATGTGTTGATAGTCGCAACGCTCCCTGAATTAATTTCAGGGATGTTATCGTTTGCTTGCTGTAGTCTGGATGAGATAAGTCTATATCATCAATCAACTCATAATCTTCAATCAGTGCCTTGATGCCCAATTCATGATGATTAATTTTGGCTTCAATAAACTCATAATTACTTAAAATAAAAAATAGTATTTTAATTCGATTAGCTTTTAATAATTGACTTGGAATTTTGCTCAATAAAAGGGCTTTTTCTTCTGATGTTATTTCAGCTAACCTGCTGCAAATATTAATCATCACCAAACAGTACCCCTATCATCTTATCGGCAACTTCAACACTAATATCTGGTAAATTCACCCCCGCCGCTTCCACAATATCCTGACGATGCAAAAAATCTCGAAAACTTTCGTGATAAAATCGATAACGTGGTGGTCGATAGCTTTCTTGCTTTTGTAAAAATTGTGCCCATCCATCAAGCACTTCCTGCACGGTTAATTCATCCTGCTCAGAATACTTAGCAATTACTTGACGGGAAACAGCATCACCTAACTCACACATCACATAAACAATTTTGATTTTATCCCTGGGTAAAGGCTTGGTTGTCATCCCCATCAGTTGCCAATGGTTTTCATAATAGCCTTGTAATCCTACGGGTAATTCATTCAACGGTTTATCATTATAAAACCCATCAGCTATGGCTGGCAACACACAGCGCAAATACATAAAGTTATTTTCGCTTTTTACAGCAATTTCTTCTACAAACTCTTGATTAGAGAGGGAACGTTGCTTTTTAATCCACTGACTCAATCCCGGTTTATAGTCTGAATGATTCAGCAATTGCCAAATATACTCCTTTACATCTCGATGGCTTTGTTGAGAGTTTTCCCTTAAATCCAATTCTTTGCTTGGTGTAGCGGGGGATAACTGCAGCCTTTTCTGATTCTGATTATAGGGTCTTCTGGTCAGGATAAAATAAATACCGTCTGGCAAAATAGTCGGTAAATATAAAAGATTGCCAGCTCCCTCTTGGTCAACTTCATCCAAAGCATCCACAACAATCACTAACCGTTCACCGGCAGATAATTTTTCCCTAACCTTAGCCAACAACGCTGATAAATCGGCATCTTGAGCATCTGGTAACTGGTAACGAGTGATCAATTGTTGACGAATTTTCCTTAGAAACAATTCTGGACGATTCATGCCCTCAGCACGACTATTAAAAAAGCAAATTGCGTCTGGATTGTCTAATACATACTTAGCAGCAATGGCGCTTTTACCCATCCCAGCATCACCAATAATAGTAAAGTAGCCATGAGTAGTGTTGCTGAAGAAGGCTTCAATAGCCTTAAAGACAAACTCACGTCCGCAAAATAAGTGAGTTTTGTCTTGAATAAATTGTTTAAATTCTGGTGGTAACTGGTGTTGAGGCTCCCAGTCTTTTTTGTCAACGATATCAGTTGGTTTAATCTTTAGAACATTGCAAATATTTCTAACTGCCCATCTTTCCACTCCATGGGGACAATCTTTAGTACCAAGCAAGCGTTTAACGGTATCGACAGAGACACGGGCTTGTTGTGCTAGTTTCTCTTGAGTTAGTCTAGCGTCTTTGTAAGCTTGTTTGAGTCTGGCTTTACCTTGCTGACTCGATCGCACTTTGTCAGATTCACGCATTTTGATTTTAGGGAGTCGGGAGTCGGGAGTCGGGAGTCGGGAGTCGGGAGTCGGGAGTCGGGAGTCGGTAAGCAAGCATTCAGCGGTCAGCGGTCAGCGGTCAGCCGTTAGCTTTGTGGCACAGGCTTCGACGTTGTGACTTTACGCTTACCTGTTTTCTTCAAAAGTTCCGTAGCTTGCCCATAGCCCATAAGCTGATAGCTGATAGCTGATAGCTGATAGCTGATAGCTGATAGCTGAATGCTTAATTAGGGCAGATAGGTTTTCTTGATTTACCTATTTGCCCTAATCTATTTTACAGCATTTTTCATAGCTATGAGGTATACAGGATTTTTCTATCTTCCCTTTTCTTTCTTCTCTGCTCTTTCCCCCCCTTATTAAGGGGGGTTAGGGGGGATCGCTGCTCCCTGCTCCCTAAAAGCCAGTAGGGCAAAGGGTAACATCAACTAAACCCATTTGCCCTTGGCGTAGATAGTTTCCTCTGAATAAGATACGAATATCAGCAGCAAACGATAGAAGATTGAGGAGACTAACAATGCCCTTTAATTTTTATAAGAAGCCACAAAATAACGATGACTACCGTAATATCAAAGAAGAAATCATCCGGGAATTATTACGACAAGTAAGACATAGTTACAACCTTGCTCTTGGTGTAACTGCGGCATCAGCGTTGATGACTTTATTTGGTGTCGGGCTTTTATATATTGACAAAGTGTCGGAAGCAAGCCTGACAGCATCGGGCGGAGTTTTGGGGACTATTACTAGCGTCCAATTTGCCAAGGATTCAAAGGAAGAGTTAAAGGAAATGAGGGAGAAATTGTTAGATGAAACCTAAGCATTCAGCCGTCAGCTATCAGCCGTCAGCCGTTGGCCACAAGCCTTTAGCTGTTTCCGTAGCGCATTAGCTGATAGCTGAATGCTTACCTGACATCAGTACAAAAAAACGTAATAGGGGAGGCGATAACAATCAATTTTAGTACTGAAAGCATCAAATCTGATTATTTTTACCTGTTCGCTGTTCCATACTTTGAGTTTGACCCGGTGGGTGGAATGGGCATCTTGCCCGTTTCCGTGGAATGGGCATCTTGCCCGTTTCCTACTAACCCTACTCAATTCACCAACTTAGAACATTCTCGTTGGGTTACTTTATGGCGATAGCGAAACATTTGCTCTAATTGCAGCGTTACTAACCAACCAAACATATCTTCGACTAACGCTCCTCCTGGTAAGGCAAATTCAATGGAATCAGTTAGCCTAGTTTTCTGATCTTCTCGAATAAATTGATGGCGATGAACCCAATAGTCAAAGGGTCCTTCTTGTTGTTGATCACTGAAGAGTCGGTATTGCTCATACTCGGTATGAACAGCAATCCACTCTAAGGTAATTAGACCAAGAAAAATCCGAAATTCCGAAACTGCTCCAATCCCTAAACCCCCCTCACGACGGATCACCTGGATTGGTTGCCAGGGTGGAGTGAGCAGATCGAGAATATCATCTCGCTCATGAAAGGTCCAAACTATCTCAACTGGTGCATTGATCACAGTAGAATAGTTAAAGTGCAGCATTAGATACCCAGTTATATCAAGTCAGGTTGAATACCCATAATTATAGGGAGGGTGGGAAGTGTGGGGAGATGGGGAGATGGGGAGATTTTTATTAAGGGTAATTATCCCAACATGATATTAGACATAAATCTAAAACGCTGGTTTGGAGACTATAGCCTGTCAACCTGTCAACCTGTCAACCTGTCAACCTGTCAACCTGTCAACCTGTCAACTGATCAACCTGTCAACCTTCAACTGATCAACCTGTCAACCTTCAACTTGTCAACCTGTCAAGCTGTGAACGCGATTGACCGTAGGTCACGCTACGCGATCGCAAACTTAGAGCTGGTAACGAGAGTCACTCCAACCATAAATTGGGTCTCTTGGCTGCTCTTTTTGCCGATTTTTTCTGATCTGAGTTGCTCTAATCAGGGTTTGCCTGACAATACTGACCAGATTATACCATGTTATTTCTTTATTTTTGAGTAATTCCCGGATTCCTTGCAGAGCCAGTTTAGCCGCTAGAGATTCGGTTTCTTCTTGTGGTCTGATCGGTGTACAGAGTCTGATCGGGTCTCGTTGCACGGCAGCAAAGGCTTGACGCACAGTAGTAGTAATCTGCTGCCTTAGTTTTTTGTTACCCTTTAACTGCTGCTGACGCCTCCCCTCTTCACAGGAAGCATACAGAGGTGGTAAACGATTGAGGGCATAGGTAGCCACTTCTACATGGTTTATATACTTAGCTAGCTTCGGGGAAAGTCGAGACTTTTGACGCTCTACTTCCTGAGCCACTAAGATTTCCATGACATTTTGATAGGTTATTGCTTGATGTAATCGATGTGCTTCCATGACTTAACCAGTTAGATATTGCAATAAATAAAAAGCCCTTGACGAGTGGCTTGATCAAAGATGGCCATGTGAAAGACATTTTGTTCTGCCTACGCAAGAACCAGCTAGCCAAATACCCTACTTGGGGTCACCGTTTCTTAGTAACCAATTTTTTGAACTCCTGTTGGATTAGCTCTGAGCTTCTACTGCTGTAGTGAAGCACTTATAGATAGCTTTTATGTAAGCATTCAGCCGTCAGCTATCAGCTATCAGCTTTTAGCTATCAGCGTGTCGCGTATCAGCTTATGGGTTAGGTCCGATGCGTCGAAGCCTGTGCCACGCTACTTGAGGTGCTTTTGAATAAAACAGGTAACCATTTGTTTAATCTGAGTGAAATCACAGCGCTTGTGGCCTGTGCCAAAAAGCTGACGGCACCTCAAGCAGCGTAAGCCTTTGGCTGACCGCTGACCGCTGACCGCTGACCGCTGAACGCGCACGCGTGCGCGTAGCGCATATGCTTACGCTTTTATGTATCCTGTCAGGAACTCTCAACAATAGCTTTTTAGTATTTTTTTAGGTTTGAGCTTAACCCCACACCTAGCCAGGTGAGTCTGGTAACCACAATAATAACTGATCTTTTGCTTTCCGCCTATGATATCGATCACAGGCAAAAGCCACGGTTGCGTTCGCCATCCCAATGGTGAACCAGTCGCATTTTGTAGAAGAAATCTAGTACTAATTAGTAAGTACTGAGGGCTTGTTCAGAGTTTTTCCTTATTACTACAAATTACCTAGGATTGCTAAAGCGATAATCATGTGTTATAATTAGAGGGTTTGTTGATTTTTTTTTCGACGCTCGATAATCTTTTCAGATACTTCTAAATCGACCTGAACTTTTCTAATGGCTAGGTCTGCGGGTAATCCTCTAAGATACCAGCGGTATACCTTGGCTAAGGTAGAGTCATCAGCATCAGCCATAGCCGATGCGATCGCATTTTGAACAGAAGCAGGTACCATTTCCTTTAGGGTGGGTAATCGCTTGCTAGTAAACTCATCCCGACCACTTTTTAACTTAAGTAAATTTTTAAATTTAGCATTTTTTGCGTCCGCAATCAACTCAGAGATCTGGTTAGCAAGTTTTGGTACAGGTTGAACCTTGGGCAACTCAGAGAACTGGTCAGCAAGTTTTGGTAAAGAAGGTTGAACCTTGGGCAACCCAGTGGCTTTATTTCTTACAGCGCTAACCCCTTTGCGTTGATCCATAGCCTGATTCGCAGCGGCATCGGCTTCTGAATTCTGTGCTCGGGGAATCCACTCCAATTTAACAGAGTCAAACTGATTCAGAAGTGACTTAGCTTTTGTCCATAAGGGTCGTAAGTGGGGTGTTTTAACTCTCCAGGTACCTTTAAGCTGATTGATAACCAGTTGAGAATCTCCTTTTAGGACTACCTGCCCAGCACCGATTTCCAAGGCTTTCTCCAACCCAAGAATAGCTCCGTTATATTCGGCCTCATTGTTGGTAGCATGAGGGAAAAATTTACTAACGCTAATAGTTTGAGCTCCTGGTTGTTTAATAATAGCAGCAGCACCAGCTATTCCAGGATTCCCACGAGACCCCCCATCAAATAGGATCGTAAGCTTACTGTTAGTCTTCTTAGCTGTTAAGTTGACTGATTGGTTGTTCATCTAATATTCGTTCCTTCGCTTTTGCGTTCACGCAGCGGCTCCTACAGAGGATCGCAAAATACCTCTGAAGAAGGGAAGCATATATATATATATAAGGTAATAGACTCAACTAGCGTATGTGGGGTGTGGGGTGACCGGGTGTGGGGAGATGGGGAGATGGGGAGATGGGGAGATGGGGAGGTGGGGAGATGGGGAGATGGGGAGATGGGGAGATGGGGAGTCGGGAGCGGTGCGACCCGTGGCGAATTTAATTCGCCTACGGAAAGCGCACCGAGGGAGTCGGGAGTAGGAAAACATCCTGTGTAGCTCATAGGTATGAAAAACACTATAGGTGCATATCCTAAAAGCTGTTTGGCTCGGTGGGTGTAACGGGCATCTTGCCCGTTACTGTACCAACACTGGCTACCGATGAAATGAGGGCGAGCCCGTCCCTAAAGCACCACTAGCAACTGCTGCTCTATTCCCGATTGCCGATTGCCGATTGCCGATTGCCGATTGCCGATTGCCGATTGCCGATTCCCGACTCCCGACTCCCGACTCCCGACTCCCGACTCCCGACTCCCTTTTCATAGTTCATCCTTCATAGTTTCTTAAACCTTATGTGACATACTCCCACACGCTCATCGAAGATTACAGTGTGGGCTTCTTACCAACTCCAGCCATCACTATCGGCTTTCGCCGACGCGGGGCGCGTTCGGATACACGGGTTACTTTATTAACGACACGGGATGCCCCGACCCACCGGAACAATACAATAAGTTCTATTTTTTAGGCACGTAAGTGGCTGACTTGCCCAGCATTTAAGGCCGTAGGCCACGCTACGCGAACGGCTTTGTTTATCAGTACATATATTATAGCAATTTTATAATACCCTGTGCAAAATTCATCCCACACCTAATGCTACGCATTAGGTGTGGGATGAATTTTGCCGGACAGCTAAACAAGCTTTCAATTTTTCAGCCAAAACCCGGACATTGGGTTCTAGCATCATTGAGATATGATCACCAGGAATATGGTGAACTTCAATGCCAGAAGCTGCCATACCATCCCAACCATTAAGAGG
>NZ_JAAHHE010000024.1:0-90964 GCF_010692525.1 Moorena sp. SIO3B2 | reverse complement strand
ATTGTATTGTTCCGGTGGGTCGGGGCATCCCGTGTCGTTAATAAAGTAACCCGTGTATCCGAACGCGCCCCGCGTCGGCGAAAGCCGATAGTGATGGCTGGAGTTGGTAAGAAGCCCACACTGTAATCTTCGATGAGCGTGTGGGAGTATGTCACTGACTTAATAAATCTCAAAAAAGTTAAAGGTTAAAAGGGAAAGGTAAGCATATGCGCTACGCGCACACTACTTGAGGTGCGGTCAGCTATCAGCCAACGGCTGACCGCTTATGGCTGATAGCTGAATGCTTACTAAAATTGTTCTTAGAGTACCTCAGTCATCAACCCACTGCAATTGCAACAGCTGCTCCAACAAACCAAGTAACCGATCCTGGTCAATGGGTTTCGGTAGAAAACCTTCACAGCCCAGCATCTGACTCTGTTTCTGAACTATTTCAAAAGTACGGGCTGAAAGGGCAATGATCGGCACATTTTTCAGATCAGGTATTTCCCGCATTTCTGGCACCATGGTAAAAGCAGTTTTGACGGGCATGAATAAATCAGTCAAAATCAGATCGGGTCGGATCGCTATGGCGACATCCAATCCCTGCTGACCATTTTCTGCGGTTACCACTTCAAAGCCTAAGGGTTCAAGCATGTTGAGTAATACCAACCGATTTTCTTTGTTATCATCCACCACTAGCAGTTTGCGTCGTTTTCCGTGGTAACCCATCACAAGACCTGCAATATTCCGTTTTGCTTCGGTAACTTTAACCACAGGTAAGGCAACATCAAACCAAAACATTGACCCCTTAATTAACTCACTTTTAAGGTTTAGTTGGCTTCCCATAAATTCCACCAACTGCCGAGATATGGCTAAGCCTAAGCCGGTTCCAGCTGCCCGATATTTGCTATCCCCCGTTTGTTCAAAGGGTTGGAAGATAGTCTCTAATTGTTGAGGGCTAATTCCTATCCCGGTATCAATCACCTCGAAGCGAATCGTCCGATGTTGGATTTGGGAATCTTTCCCCTGATCAAGGGAGGTAGGGTTTTGGTCTTCAATCACTCCAACGTTGAACGTTACATTGCCTTGGTCGGTAAATTTTACTGCATTGTCTAACAAGTTGATCAGTACCTGTCGGAGCCGTTTCTCGTCTGCCTTAACACCAGTCGGTAAGTTAGTGTTTTGTTCAAATCTCAACACAATATTTTTTTCACTAGCTCGCATGCGGATGATTCCAACAACTTCCTCTAAGAAGGTTAGTAAATTAAATTCTGTGGGATACAGTGCCATTTTGCCAGCTTCGATTTTAGATAAGTCTAAGATATCGTTGATCAAAGTCAAGAGATGGCTACCGCTTTTCTGAATGATTTTTAAGCCTTCGAGTTGCTTGGCGGTTAAATTTCGTTCACCTTTGGAGGCGGCTAAAGCCGCATCACGTTGGAGAATTTGAGCATATCCTAGAATACCGTTGAGGGGAGTACGGAGTTCATGACTCATGTTAGCTAGGAATTCACTCTTGGCTTGGTTAGCTACTTCTGCTTTTTCTTTAGCCTCTTGGAGATAGGCATTTTGTTCAGCGAGGGTTTTTGTCAAAAAATATAGTTTTAAATGGAGCCTGACTCTAGCTAATACCTCTTCTTGTTCAAAGGGTTTTGGGATATAGTCTACTGCACCTAACGATAATCCTTTTATCTTATGGTTTATATCAGCAAACGCGGTCATGAAAATTATGGGAATATCTTTAGATATTGGATTATTTTTGAGTTTTTTGCAGGTTTCAAATCCATCAATAACGGGCATATTTACATCTAACAATATGAGATCAGGGGGTTCATACTCTACTTGTTCAATAGTTCCTTCACCATCCATTTCCACTCTGACTTGAAACCCAGCACTTTCCAAAGTTTTGTAGAGAAATGATAAATTATTGGGATTATCATCAACGATTAAAATTGTTCCAGTGTTTGGTGATTGGTTCATTTTCACTTATTGATATATTTCCTAATCGCCAAGGTATGATAGCAAGTCCGGAGGTGCGCTTGACCTTGGCGAATTTAATTCGCCAAGGTCAAGCGCACCTCTTAATCACTTCCTATTCAGGGAAATTGTGACTTGTTACTTATTACTCGTTACTTGTTACTTGTTACTTATTACTCGTTACTTGTTACTTGTTATTGTGTAGTGCAAGCATCTTGTTAGCTGACTATAGGCTAGTCAGCGAGACGCTCACACTCCAGTTACACATTTCGGATGTTCCGAGATCAGTGTTAAACCGGACATGATCTGACTTGGACTAATAATCTCTTGAAGCTGATCCTCGAAGACAGGGAATAGGATTTTCCGTTGACGGCTGAGTGTATTCAGTCAACCGTTAACAGTTAACCGTCAACACTACCGATTGCTGATTAGCTCGCCGAAAGTCGAGATCAACTAGTGTATTGATTCAGTCATGGGATAAGCTGAAATCATCCCCCCTTTGTCTAGGCTTTTGTCTAGACTTTTCTCTACGCTTATGGTTACCTCCTCTTGGTCGTCAATTCTCTATATGTATACTTCCCCTTCTGTAACTCATAAGTAACACCACAAAATTGAACTGAAGCAATTTTCGGCTCTTGAGTTATGCCAAATGGTTTGAATCCTGAAAACAGCTCTAGCAACACCATGCAAGATATCAAATCTATTTCCCTAGCAATTTTACTATTGGCTTCCGTTGTATATCTGCCAAGCTGCAACCTTACTGGGGCTAAGAACAACTCCAACTCAACTAGTAGCTCTCCTACTAAAGTTTTAGATCAAACCCCTGATGCTCGTCTGGTGGAGGAATTGACAACTAGCTATCTCAACAAAACCCCAGCTAGGGCAGTTGCGACTCAGCTAACCGTTGAACAAGCCCAGGCTTTGCAAGACCAATTTGTACAACAGTTGAGCTCTAGTTTAGGAAACGTTGTAGGTTACAAAGCTGGACTGACTAATCCTGCTGCTCAAGAGCGCTTCAAAGTCTCTGAACCCATACGAGGTGTACTTCTCGAAAAGATGTTGCTCAACAGTGGAGCGGTTGTCTCTGCCAACTTCGGTGCTCGACCTGTATATGAAGGAGACTTAATCGTTAGAGTTGGTAGCGAAGAGATTAATAGTGCTACTACCCCTAGGGAAGCTTTAGCTGCTCTTGATGCCGTCATTCCCTTCATGGAACTACCAGATTTAGTTTATGACCCAAAAGTGAATCTTGATGGGCCTGCTTTGGTAGCCATTAATGTCGGTGCTCGCTTGGGAGTTTTAGGAACACCGATTCCTTTATCTGCTACCCCTGATTGGGAAGAACGATTAAAAAATATAAAGATTGTAATTGTAGATAAGGCTGGCAATGAGTTAGCTGTTGGTAAAAGTAGTGCTTTATTAGGAAATCCGTTACAGGTAGTACTTTGGTTAAAAGATTCTTTGAAGGCATCAGGTAAAGTTTTGAAGAAAGGCGATTTACTGTCTTTAGGCTCCATGACTCCCCTAGTTCCTGTTAAATCTGGTACTACTCTTCGTGCTCAATATATTGGATTATATCCCAAAGAAAAGGTAGAAATATCCGTTAGTTTTGAGTAATATCATGTCGGGTATAATAAAGGGAATAGGGAGTCGGGAGTCGGGAGTCGGGAGTTGGGAGGTAAGCATTCAGCTATCAGAATTAAGCTATCAGTTAATGCGCTACGCCCACGCTGCGCGAACAGCTTTTGACTAAAACAGGTAAGTATTAGTTTAATCTATTTTATGTCAGCTGTTCCCATAGCGAAGGAGGTTTATTTTAAGCTGACGGCTGACAGCTGACGGCTGAATGCTTACTGATTAATTAAGCGGATTTACTATTATCTGATCAGTTTCCGAAACTGGGAGATTTGCCGTAACCATAGCCAACCTAAGACGCTGCCAATGGCATAATAGAGGAAATCCCACCATACAAAGGTAGTTCCTAAGATGAATTTACCGATTAAGGAAGCACGAATCGGGGCTAAGAGAGGGGTTTGCCAAAGTTGTAATAATTCTAGGGCACAGGTAATGCTAAAAACTACTAAGGTAATTCTGGTTATTGCTTGGCGATTGGGGATAATAAAAAATATCAATAAACACCAAAAAATCTCATATAAAATAGCACCAGAGTAGTCATGAACCCATTTTTCTCCAAGACCAGAGTAGTACTTGGAAAGAATCCCTAATGGTGTGATAATCAATAGGGATAGGATAATGAGCCAGCGTTGATGAGTAATTTTTAATAGTTTAGTCATTAACGGATTAGACAAATGAATTGAGTGCTGAGGGCGTCAGTAGGTCAGTTGTGAGTTGCGGCAGGAAACGGGCAAGATGCCCATTCCACGCCTGATGCCCGTTCCACGCCTGATGCCTGTACCTCAGTTATGAGTTGTGAGTTATGAGTTGTGAGTTATGAGTTGTGAGTTATGCCAAATCCCTTACATCGATGGGGAAAACCAATAACTTTGCTGCTGTTGTGGTTAGCTGTACAGTTAGTCATCAAGCAAGGGGTGATGGCGACACCGGCAGCAGTTGAAGTAGTTGAGGAACCGAAATCCTTTGGAGACAAGATTTGTCCTGCTGACTTAACTACAGCCATTGATGCCATAATCAGTCGTCCCGAATTTATGCGATCGCGTTGGGGTATTTTGATTCAACCCTTAGCCGACTCAGCTCCCCTCTACAGTCTTGAATCAGAACGTTTCTTTATTCCAGCATCCAATATCAAACTCATTACCACAGCAGCAGCGTTACGTCAACTAGGTCAGCAATACCGGATTCGCACACCGGTTTATGGTACTGGCACTAGCCCCTATTTGACTTCCTTACGGATTGTGGGACAAGCAGACCCAAGCTTAACCAATACCCAGTTAACAGATGTGGCACAACAACTAAAGGGTCAAGGGGTGACGTGGGTGCAACAGTTAATTGTAGAAGATGGCTATACTCCCTATGGTATTATCAATCCAACCTGGGAGTGGAGCGATAGTTATCTATACTATGGCGCTTCGGTTAATCGACTTATTCTCAATCAAAATACTGTTGGACTAACCCTATTGCCCCAACAGCCAGGAAAACCATTGCGCGTTAGTTGGAGTGATTCCATAGCGGCTAGACAGTGGCGTGTGGATAATCGTGCTGTTACCGGTAAGGCCGGAATACCATACTCAGTAGAAATAATGGGAGTTTTAGGTGAGCCGGTGTTAGTGATTAACGGTCAACTGGCGGCAGATGCTGCACCAGACTTCTGGGGGTTAGCAGTTCGCGACCCAGCCCATTATTTCCTAGAGTCCTTCCGCCGTATCCTGGAAGCTGAGGGAATTGGTGTGATTAAGGCATTGGTAAAAGACAGTTCAGCTGAGATGGTCAGATCATCAGATCAGGGGATGGGAAGAGAGGTTAATAATAGATTTCGTTCTAATGTTAATAATACAGAAATAACCAATACACAAACAACCAGAGAGTTAGCAGCAGTAGAATCTCTTCCGTTAGCGCTATTGTTAAAGGAAATCAATCAGCACAGTAATAATTTGTATGCTGAGGCATTATTGCACCAACTGGAAACAGAGGTAGGGAGTGAGTCTAGCCCTAAGTTGGGTCTGGTCGCGGTTCAACAGAGCTTAACGGAGTTAGGGGTTGACCCAAAAAGCTATAGCCTGGCTGATGGGTCTGGGCTATCTCGCCATAATTTAGCTAGTCCGTTTGCGATCGCACAAACTCTGAGACTGATGGCACAAACCCCATTAGCTCAGGTTTATCGAGAATCCTTGGCTACGGCTGAGGTTAGTGGAACTTTACGCGATCGCTTTCGTGATACCGCAGCTCTTGGTAAGCTCCAGGCCAAGACTGGTACATTAAGTGGTGTCTCAGCCTTATCCGGCTATCTTGATATTCCTGACTATAAAACTTTGGTATTTAGTATTCTGGTAAATCAATCTGACCAATCTGCTGCTACACTCCTTCGTGCTATTGATGAAATTGTTCTATTATTGACTCGCCTGGGTTATTGCTGAGTGTTGAGTAACGAAACTACCTCACCCAATTGAGAAATATTATAATTATGAAACCCCTGGAAATTCCCCCAGACCTTAGACCCGAGACCCTAAATCAGGGTTCAACCAAGTCTCCAATTCAAATCTGTATCACATTAGGGACTCGTCCGGAGGCAATTAAGTTAGCTCCAGTGATTCTTGAGTTCCAAGGCTCTGGGAAATTTAAGACTCAGGTGGTGTTAACGGGTCAGCATCGGGAAATGGTAGACCAGGTAATGCAGATGTTTGAGCTGAGGGCGGATCGGGATTTAGAAATTATGCAGCCCAAGCAAACTCTGACCGATATTACTTGTTTGAGTTTACGGGGGTTAGAGGAGTTATTTCAGGAATTGCAGCCCCAGTTGGTAGTTGTGCAGGGGGATACAACTACGGCCTTTGCTGCGGCCTTGGCAGCGTTTTACCAACGTATCCCGGTGGGTCATGTGGAGGCAGGATTGCGCACCAATGATTTGTTTAATCCCTATCCAGAGGAAGCGAATCGACGGCTGATTTCTCAGATTACTCAATTACATTTTGCCCCCACTCCCCTAGCAGTAGAGCATTTGCAGGGGTCTGGGGTGACTGGCGCAATTCATAAAACTGGGAATACAGTGATTGATGCCCTGTTGATGGTGGCTGAACGGGAACCAGTGTGTGAGGTTCCGGGTTTAGATTGGGAAGGATACCGGACGATTTTGGCAACGGTACACCGTCGGGAAAACTGGGGGAAACCACTGGAAGATATAGCCCAGGGGTTCCTCCAGATTTTAGATAAGTTCCCAGATACAGCATTATTGTTACCTCTCCATCGTAATCCTACGGTCAGGGAACCCCTAAGGGCAATGTTAGGTGACCATGAGCGGGTATTTTTAACAGAACCGCTGGATTATGTGGAATTGGTAGCAGCGATGCAACGGTGTTATTTAGTGATGACTGATTCTGGCGGATTGCAGGAGGAAGCACCGAGTTTGGGTAAGCCAGTGCTGGTGTTGCGTAAGACCACGGAACGACCGGAAGCGATCGCAGCTGGGACTGGGAAGTTGGTAGGGACTAACCCAGAGCAGATGGTGGGGGCGGCAAGTTTGTTGTTGAGTGATTCAGTAGCTTATCAGGGGATGGCAAATGCCATTAATCCCTTTGGGGATGGTCGTGCGGCGGAGCGTATAGTAAAGATTGTGGAGGATTATTTTGGGTAAGCATTCAGCTATCAGATATCAGCTATCAGCCAAAGGCCAAGGTCTATGGCCACACGAAGCGAATGGGCACACTCATTGAGGTACTTATGCGCTATGGGCACGCTACTGTTGGCGCAGCGTGCGCGTAGCGCAATCGGTGGTTTTGAATAAAATAAGCTGAGTGCTGAGTGCTGTTCGCGCAGCGTGCGCGTAGCGCATATGCTTACTAATTTGGTTGTAATCCCCGTTATTGGGCAATAACCGGTTTGTCTGCATATTAGCTTCCCGGTTAGCCGAATTTTAGATAGCTTTGCCCTGTCAGGATGACAACCCAAGTGAGTCTATTCAAGTGAGTCTATTAAGGAGAGCGGAACATCAGAATTTTTTTTGCCCCCTAGGGCAAAGTAATAGAGCTTTTCACCTTCGAGGGAGAACCGATGCCGATACCTTTTCAGATGATAAAGATCCAAAAATTCCGAGAAGATCAGTTTCCGAATCAGCTGTGAAAATCCAGAATCATCACTTGAATCAAGGAAGGTTTCTTTGATATTAAAGGCAACCCAGGCATTTTCGCTAATTACATTGAAGGCTTCCAAGAAAGCCTTTGCTGGTATGTCACCGAACCCAAGTGCTGCTACTGAAACCAGGCAGTTAGGTGACCAAGAATTGAGTTCATCACGATCTTTATCACTGAGATTGCAGAAATCCATCACATAGAATTCATCGTAGATTCCAGGCCGATCTCGCTCAGTAGCAGCCTGGGCTTCGGGAATAATATCAACTCCGATCAGCCGTGATACTCCGTGTTGTTTCAGCTTTTCACCAACTATCCCGTTTCCTGCCCCAAGATCAATTACCCGAAGCTCGTTGAGGCTCTGGTCCCCTTGAGAGACGGCAGACTGCAGGATATCCACTACAATTGATGGAGACTGGCACTTCAGACGCTCATATACAACCTGCTCGTATAATTCAGGAACTTCGAATATCCGCTCATAGTCATGTAGACGGATTTTCTCCCTGGATTCTCCATTAACAAGGTAAAAATAGACCTCATCTTGGCCAAGCTCTCGAACATTTGTAGGTGGAAATTGGATTTTATGCTTCTTCATAACTTTCATGATTCCTTTCAGTTTGAACCCAGATAAAAACGAATTGTGAAGGGTGGAGGATTCTAATAGCCAACGTCAGCAGCGCAAGACCAACTCAGGGCTTACCCAAAGACTCTAGATATAGAGTTTAGTTAACTTGCTTGTGCAACATTTAACCTGTCTAAACCTGCTCATCAGCAGGAATGACCTGTATAGCACCAGGTGAAAACCTGATGGTTGTTGCCGACAAAGCGCGGATCATTATGTTCCGCGCGCCATTCCAATCCCGTGGTAAAAAGAAACCACATTCTGGGCATTGAAATTTTTTGTTACCGCCTAATTTATCGTGAATGTGCCCACATTTTGGGCAGGTTTTACTCGTGTAAGATTCATTAACTAAGACCACCTTCACACCATGGCGATCAGCCATTTGAATCAAATGCTGACGAAACTTATAGTGGCTCCAATTGAGCAGATTACGAGCTGTCTTCTTATTTAACTTTCTGGCTGATTTTACTACCATCTCAGAGGTCTCAAATGTGGGGATAAAAATCAGCTTGTAGTTCTTGACAAGAAAAGAAGCTGATTTATTGTGGCAGTCTTTAATTAAATCTTGGATTTTTTGACGCAATCGATGGGCAGCTTTCCTCATTGCTCGTCTCTGACGCTTTGCAGAGCTTAAGTCAATACGACTCATCAACCGATCTAGTTGCTGACAAAGTCTTTGAATCCTGCCAATATCCCCAGACCCGATCTCGATATAGTTTTTGCCATCAAAACCAGTAAGAAATGTCCTAATGCCCGGATCCAAGGCTATTACTTGATCCTTATTAGTAGGAGTAGGTTCAATATATTCAGGAAAAATACCGTACCACTTACCTTTGATCCAAACTAACTGAGTACCATAAATGCACTGATCAGGCCAACCTTGAGGGCAACGTAAGGATAAGCCTTTTACCTTGGTGGGATACCAGGAACCTTTTTTGAAATCTCCAACTTTGAATTTGATCACTTGACTTGTTTGCCGACAGGATTTGAACTTGGCAAAACCGCCATTGGCCAAGGCTTGTTTGACAGCATCGATCCCATCAGCAACAGCTTCTTGTAATTGATGTCCTGGTAAGGTTTTCACCCATTCTGGCCTATCAAAATTTCTGGCCAGTTTCTGTAAATCGTAAGCACTGCCTTTATAGCCATTTTTGATAGCATCTATTGACCAGTTGTAGATCCACCTGTATGCGTTAAGCCAAGTTTTCCAGACCCTGTGAAGCTCTTTAGATGGAAACACCCTGATCTTCAATACACTGTTTGGTGTCAACTTCACTGTCTGGTTCCGAGGTTTTCTCTTGTACCGCTTGCGTGACTTGCTTTTGATATTTTCGGAGTCCGTAAAGCCTAGCAGAGAAACAGTGGAGGATGGACAGGATATCTTCGACGAGCTCTTGTTCTGGGGAGAGTTTGCGTTCATTGAGAACCACGAGCTTGACTCCACTTTTTTGGCATAACCACTCAAGTAATGGAAATCCAAATCGGACTGCTCTATCTGGGTATGCGACCACAAATGCCGAGATATCACAGCTGTATATTCGTTCCAATATTTTGAGGAACTTTCGCCGTTTAAAATTGAGTCCCGATCCAACTTCTGAAACAACTTCAGCATTTGGGTATTTTGACCGTAAAAATTCAGCTTGTCGATCAAGGTCATCTCGTTGGGAGTGTGTAGAGACTCTTGCATAACCGACAATGGGCTTACTCTGCGGATCTTCCCCTTCAATACAGAACCTTCTTTGATTGCCCTGAGTTCTGATGCTGTCAAGTTTTCCGTATTTGTCCCATCTTCTGAGGGTTGTAATGGAGACACCGTAATATTCGGCTGCCTCTTTTGGGGTGACATATTTTTTCATAACGGCTTAACCTCTACAAATCTATACTAAGAGATTTGGAGATTTATGACAAGGTTTGGAAAGATTATAGGCTAATAGCTACACCTCCGGACTTACTATGCCAAAATGCTACTTAAAACAACTGCCAAGATAGTTATACCTAGATTTTAAACTTCCCCATGGTAAATAAAAGGTTAATAGGGTGAGACCCCGCATTTTCCAAAGGAGCGCTAGGGAGCGCACACAAAAATACTGTCCAAAATTTCCTAACAATAGTTTTGGACATCCTAGGAAGGAATTTAACCTATTTAACCTATATTTAACCTATATTTAACCTAATAGGTGGTAAGCAAGAGCCCCTATTATTAATTACCTCAATTCATCCCTTCCAACAAAGTTTGTACTTTACCATCCGGGTGTAGCAGCACCCGAATTTTTGGTATACCTTCCCCTTCTAAAGGGGAAACAAAGGATTCACCGATCAGAGGTATGGGGGCGTTATCTATATAGGTTTTGGCTGCTTGCCCAAGGGGAATTATACGTCGGATTGTACCATTATTATTTAACCACAAACTATAGTTCAAGGTTTTCTGTAGCCCTTCGGGAGGTTGCCAGCGCTCCTGGAAATATCGTCTAGCTTCTGCTACCTGAGAAATCTTATCCAACAGGGTATTTTGAGATATCTGATTCGCAACGGTAGGCTCGGATGGTTTTAAGGAATCAGAAACAGGGCTACTCGGGAGATTCAGTCCAGGCACAGCTTGATCGATAACAGGGCTACTCCCGACATTTAGTCCAGGCACAGCTTGATCGATAACAGGGCTACTCCCGACATTTAGTCCAGGCACAGCTTGATCGATAATTCTAGAGGTAGAAGAACCTCTCTGGAGACTGGACACATTCTGTTGAGGAGCAGGGATGGCTTGAACCGCCACATTAGTAGTATAAGACCTAGAAGAAGTAGAAGTAGAAGTAATAGAAGTAGAAGAAATAGAAGACTCGGCCTCAGGGATTACCACTGTTTCTGTGGGGATCGATAGACTTTCTCTAGAGGAATCCTGAGTTGCCACGTCAGTAGGAGAGGGCGCTGGTTTAATCACTGGCAATTCTGACACAGTTTGTACTACAGCGATGGGACTGGGTGGAGTTGGTTTGGGTTGGGTATTTGCATCAGCAGTAGGTACATTGGTTTTACTAGCCTCAGAAACAGGTGCATCACCGTTACTAGCCCCAGGAGCAGCAGCAGGACTAACAGCAGAACTAGCTACAGGACTAGTAACAGAACTAGCTACAGGACTAACACCAGAACTAGTAGCACTCAGTTTAGGAGAGTCTGGTGTCCTAGCTGGAGCAGGAACAATCTTGAGCATCGGACGTGAATTCGGGCGTGAGGCTATTGCTGGCGCAGTGCGTACTGGTGCTGGAGAGGGTGGCTTAACGGGAGGCGGTGGTGGAGTGCGTACTGGTAGAGAGGGTGGCTTAACGGGAGGCGGTGGCGGTAACTTGGTTCCTGGGGATAAACGGGGTGGTACCGATGGAGTTGGGATGGGAGTGCTCGGTGCTGGGGGAACCTTGGAGATGGCTCGCTTTTTCCCAATTTTGCTGGAGTCTAATGCTTTTGTTTGTGATTGTGCTGTTGTTAGTGTTTTCGCTTGCTCAACAGGCTGAGGTTTATCAAGCAACTTAATCACTGCCGCTGTTACACCCACTGCCAAAAGCATTGATGCTGCTGTACGCATCCAAGCCGATGATTCTGGTTTCCAACTGGGCTGATTGAGTTTTGGTAGGGATACTACTTCAGCCGCATATTCATCCAAAGCGCTAGCTAAATCAAACAGCTGTGTAGCACTTAAATCAAGTACTGACCCAGATTCTTCATTAGCCAGCTTACCGAGAAACAGGCTATGGCTCAGTAACCCTTTCGATTGCAGATGGATTTGCTGAGTTGGAACTGCTGTGGCATTTTCTTCCTGAGGGGTTGGAAGAGTTAACAGATTTAAGGGAGTAACCTCAGCCGATCGCGTAGCGTGGCCTACGGCCTTAGAGTTTCCAGAGGCAACCAGTTGCTTTGGGGACGGCTCAAGGAAGTGCTGAACATAGCCATCTACCGCTTCATACAACACATCTAAATCTTCTGCGTTGCCTCGTAAGGTTACCTGTTGTTCTTCTGGCTTGCGGGGGTCATCAAAACGCAACTCAAACCGCAACTTCTTCACCACAGATTCTCCCACCCAGCGGGATAAGGGTGAGCGGTTTGCCCAAATTGATAGGGTACAGGTAGGAGGAGTGTAACGTCGCAGGACTATGTTGGTCATTGGTGATTATGTATTAGTCATTTGTTAATTGTTAATTGTTAATTGTTAATCGTTAATTGTTGATTTTTATAGCATTTACAAATAGATCATAAAACCAAATGCTGATTTATCATAACACCAAAAAATCAAAGGCCTTAGGCCACGCTACGCGATCGGATAGTCTTAATTCAATAGCCAGTGGACGAAACCGTCTGAGGTTGGCGCTGTATGGATATTTTATACTGTTCCCTGTTCCGAATTTCCCATCAATCCTAGTTTTACATCTCAAATAAAAATGCTATATTTTACTGCATACAATTATTAAGATACTTTACCTAATAAGGCTAACCATAAACGCTGATGACCTTTGGCTCCACTATAGAAGAGTAAATTGATTAATAGTTTAAGAGCCAGTTGCTTTAGACTATCAGTTGATACCTTTTCTTCTTGGGTCATCCGTTCTCGGTAAGTGTTGTTAAAGTTATCTAAATAATCTCCCAATAAAGCAGCACGATGAGGTTCACTGTTTTGTTGTGTCATTTGTTCGAGTAAAGCCACCGCACGACGGATCAATTCTTGATGGTTTTTAGCCAAGTGACAGATGATTAAAACTAGCGATCGCGCTTCCTCCACATCCAGCTTTTTCCGACCTCCTGAACTTTTGCGCAGGGGATTGGACTGACGCAGACGCCACAATGCTACTCGGTCTGTGATCATTGAGTCTAAATTTAATTCAGCAGCAGCTTGCAGCATCTCCTCTGAACCAATACCTGCTAGAGCTTCTAGACTAAGCAAGACTAAATCTAGCTGGGTTTTGATATTATCGAGATCGATTGAGTCTGCGGCTTGACTCAGAGGCAAATCCTCCCAAGCAGGAGGTGATTTTGGCGTCTTGACAGTGGAAACCATAATTTTATTTTAATAAAGCAAATCCGGTTTACCCGTCGCTGTTACAGGTTTGGAAACAGGACTACCAAAGATTAAGGTATGTTTCCTGCTGGTAAAGCTTTGGTTTAAAATTAGAAGATTGAAGGTTAGAAGATTGAAGGTTAGAAGGTTGAATGTTCACGCATTGCATTCTAACTCGCTAACCTGTTAACCGGCTAACCTGTTAACCGGCTAACCTGTTAACCCGCTAACCGGCTAACCTGTTAACTTATTTAAGGTAAGCAACGGTAACACCAGTCCCACCATCAGATTGTTCGGCTAGCTTAAAACGCTCCACTAGAGGGTGCTGTTCCAAGAAAGCGTGGACACCTTGTCTTAATCGACCAGTTCCTTTGCCATGAATAATCCAGAGTACTCCAAAGTCTATCGCCTTAGATATTGCTTGGTCGATGTCAATCTCTGCATTAGCTACCCGACTTCCTCGAATATCAATGGTATTTTTTGAGGTGCGCACAGCCGTAGCTGGCGGCGAGACTAGAGTTGGGGCAGGATCTGGTTTTGATGTAGTTTTTACCACATTTTCGGGTTTTTGTCCATCCAAAGATTCCACATCTGCTAGGGCAACGGTCATTTTCATTAAGCCAAAGCGTACCGTTAGCTCCCCATTATCTGCGGCACTGAGGATCTCAGCTGTCTGATTCAATCGGGGAATGCGAATGCGATCGCCTACTTTGGGACGGAATCCTGGTTTTGGTTTAGGAGGCGGTGCGGCTGGGATTTGACGCTGGGCAATCTCCTTAAGAGCGTTTGTGGCTTTTTGGGCATTTTGAGCAGTTTGGGAGCCTTGCTGCAACTGGCGAATCACTTGGGCAATTTCTTTCTTAGCTTCTGCGATCGCATCTTGCACAGACCGTTCCTGGGAAAGCTTCAATTCCCGTTCCCGCTCCTGCAAAAGTTTTGCCCGTTCAGAGAGTTTCTGATGGAGAGATTCAGCTTGTTGCAGTAACTGATTGGCCTCTTGGGCTTTAGTTTCCTGAGTGCGCCGTTGAGCTTCTAAACCCGCAATTACCTGATTCACATCTTCCGAAGCTCCCCCCAAAAGGGTTTGAGCCTGATCCACCACCGATGGGTTTAACCCTAAGCGTCTAGCAATGCTCAAGGCATTGGAGCGACCGGGAATACCCCACAATAAACGGTAAGTTGGTGACAGGGTTTGATCATCAAACTCCACCGAGGCATTCTCAAACCGCTCGTCTTGATATTTTAGTGCTTTGAGTTCCCCATAATGGGTAGTCGCAATGGTTAATTGTGTTGTGTTTGCCAGGTATTTCAGTAATGCGATCGCTAATGCACTACCTTCTGCCGGGTCAGTCCCTGCTCCTACTTCATCTAATAGTACGAGTGACGCACGAGGAGTTGAAGGTTGTTTAAGGTTGGCCGGTTGAATGTTGGCCGGTTGAATGTTGGCCGATTGTTCGCGTAGCGTGGCCTTTTGGCCAAGGTTATCTGGTTCAAGGTTAGCCGGTTGAATGTTGTCTGGAAAACCTTGGCCTTGTGGCCACGCTTCGCGAACAACCTTCAACCTGCCAACTTGCAACTCCCTGCCAACTTGCAACTCTTCTTTTGGGGTAGTTATCGCCTCAATAATCCGACTAATCCGACGAATGTGACCCGAGAAAGTGGATAAACTCTGTTCTATAGACTGCTCATCCCCAATATCTGCCAGAATTTGCTCAAACCAAGGCAGTTCTACTGGTTCCCTTGCTGGCACAAATAAACCAGCTTTTGCCATCAGTGCCGCTAAACCAAAGGTTTTCAAGGTAACGGTTTTACCGCCAGTATTGGGACCGGTAATAGCAACTACCCGAATGTAGGACTGAATCTGGACATCAATCGGAACAACTGATGTGCCTTGTTCATGTTTTTGCTGCCACACCAGTAGAGGATGGCGCAGTTGCCGCAGAGTAATGCTTTCATTCTGATTGCGGTCAATGAATCTAGGGGGATTTGCTTCTAACCACAGACTATACCTTGCCTTAGCGGTAGCTAAATCTAGGGTAGTTGCTACAACCAGCAACCGTTCCAAGTCTGCCTTAACTGCTGCTACTTGTTCACTCAAGGCACGACGTACTGCTTCCGCTTCCACTTGTTCTTGCCGCCGCTGGGTCCGAAGTTGATTGCCTAACCCAACAATGGCCTTCGGTTCTACGTATAGGGTGGCACCGGTACTAGAGGTATCGTGAACAATACCAGGAATAGCATCTTTCTGGGGAGCTTTAACCGGGAGTACAAACCGATCACCCCGTTGAGTAATTAACTGTTGCTGTAATGCGCCCCCTTTACGCTGGACAATCCCCTGGAGGATTTCATAAATTCGGTCTCGTAATGATTTCATCTGAGTCCGAATCCCTGCCAGCTTCGGGGTTGCCCGGTCAGCTACATCGCCTCGGTCATCGATACAACGGTGAATTTCTTGTTCAAGTTCTGGGTAGGTGCGGCTGTCAGCCACCAGTTCCTTCAGAATTTCTACATCCTCTTGGTCTTCAATAAACCGCCGTAGACGCCTCACACCAGCTAAGGTTGTTGCGATCGCTAATAGTTCCTCACCAGACAAAATGCCTTGGAGCTCTGCCCGATCCAGAGATTCACCAATATCTTGGATGCCGTCAAAAGTTAGTCCTGTGTCTAAACTCGTTTCCAGTTGATAGGCTTCTTTGGTTTGGGCTAGCAGGTCTAGGCTTTCCCGTTGAGTTGCTGGGGGGTGGAGATAACGAGCCGCAAAGGCTCCCAGCTTAGTAGCCGCAAAGGTAGCCAGGTGTTGGCACAGGCGGGACCATTCCAGTAGTTCTAAGGTTTCAGATTGAATCAAGGCTCAGAGACAAACGCATACCTCAATTGTATTATCCTATAATTCGGTTAGGACTGGGAAAGTTAAGATTGATCAAATTACCAATTACGTAAGTATTCAGAAGTCAGCGGTCAGCCGTCAGCTTATTTTATTCAAAAGTCTCGTTCCCTTAGCCTGGCCTACGGCTAATGGGAATAGCTGATTGCTGAACGCGCACGCGTGCGCGTAGCGCATATGCTGATGGCTGATGGCTGATGGCTGATGGCTGATTGCTCCTAGCTGATTGCTGATAAATGATATATCATAGCTTACCTAATTACTAATTGCCATCTGAAAAAGACAAAAAAAAACCAAATTGGGATATGCTGGGATAAGTTGATGTATGCCCTGCCAGATTTATCCTAAATTCTCCTTCTTCAGATGGTTTAATCGTATGGTAGGGCTTCCCTAAGGTTTTTAGCCCCAGTACGAGTAATGATTACTGAGTCCTGAGTCCTGAGTGGAGCAATTGAGTTTATCCACCTCACCCGATTATCTCATCATTCCACCATTATCAAAAATTTCTACTACTTGTCCGATAACGGTCTGCTGGTGGTATCCGGTAACGTAGGAGTAGGTTTATAGGGCAGAGGAATATACTGTACCGATGGACGTCCACCTTGAGGTTGGGGGTACAAATCCATTAGTTTATAGATAGCTTTAGGTAGACCAACCGTGACAGGTAGACCTAGTTCAGAGGCTTCCTCGACAGTAATCGGACAGTCATGGGTGATTTGACCAGTAGTAAGAAAGTCAATAATTCTATCGATGTGTTCTGGGTCAATCTTCTGCTTAGGGATATCGTCTAGCAGCAACGTTCGCACGAAACGTTGCACCTGCTTAATGGCTTTACTTGCCAAATCAGCCATCATCAAGGTTTGGTCATCAATAGCCTCAAGGGGCTTTTGCTCCACAACTCTTAGAATGCTAGCAGCAGCAGTATTCCCTAGTTGAGGGTCAACTGGTCCAAGGACAGCATTGGCATCCATCACAATTTCATCAGAGGCTAGGGCTAACATAGTACCACCACTCATGGCATAGTGGGGTACAAAGACAGTAACTTTAGAAGGATGACGAATTAAAGCTCTAGCAATTTGTTCTGTAGCCAGCACCAATCCCCCAGGAGTATGTAAAATAAGATCAATAGGAACATCTGGTGGAGTTAGACGGATTGCCCTGAGCACTTGTTCAGAATCTTCAATAGATATGTAGCGGGACACAGGGATGCCAAACAAGCTAATAGACTCTTGTCGGTGAATCAGTAAAATTAACCGACTTTTGCGGTTCTCCTCGAATTCTTGCAAAGCTCGAAAACGTCTATATTGCATCTGGCGACGTTGCCACAAGGGCTGCAACGACGAGATGATTAGAAAAATCCAGAACAGATCAAAAAAGTTAAAGCTAAAGTTCATCGCTTACTTACAGGTATCTAGTAGTTTTACCCTTTAGTTTTCCCGTGCTTAGGATGCTTTATTGCTAATTTTTAGTTTTTTTGGCTTAGTGTTGTGGGCTGATGCCTTGCTAGAGAAACCCAGACTGTTTTTAAGTCTTCAGCAAGTCCTGATAATAGTGTGTCCTATCACCTGTAGTTTAAGCAACGCCAAAACTCCTGTACATTAAATTAAGTTAAGTTTTGTTACAAAAAGCCAACTTCAGTCATAAAAGTTAAGGGTTAACCCTGATAAGTATTTAGTGACTCAACCCTTGAGTATATGCCCTTACTAATCAGTTTGGTGATTGCCGCAGTAGCTACTTACCTTTCTCTGAACACTACAGAAGAAATCTTGAAAGTGGCATCATTATTAATAGTGATAATTTGCCTGTTGCTAAGCTTTGTTTTTGCTCCACTACTAATTAAAGTGTTGATTGTCGGAATTTTCCTAGTAATTCCGACAATCCCCAAGAAATCTTAAGTCTTGTGGCTGAATGCTTAAACCCACATTCTGCAGGTTGGAGAGGAGATTAGAAAAACCCCTACAATAACTCGTAGAGGTTTGTGAATGATTTCGATTGATTTATTGGTTGTTACTAGATTGCTGAATTAGGCCATCTAAAATAGTTCCGATTGGCTCATTAGCAGCACTAGTAGTACCTTGATACTCAGTTATTTGTGATTTGGTCTGTACTTGTCTAGATCCCAAAAAATCTCAGTTACCCACTAATAGTCAAAATTTTCACCAGGCAAAGCAGGAGTGGTTGTTGGAGGTCGCCGAAACTGGGTTGCCTGTTCATAAGCATAAGCGAATCCCAGTAAGGTAGGCTCACTGTAAGGCTTACCAAAGAAAGTCAGTCCTAGGGGTAATCCCTGCTCAGTAAAGCCCATTGCCACGGAAATGCCGGGAAAACCAGAAACATTGGCTAAGTACCCTGGTATGTAGGGGTCATTTGAGGCACATTGATAGGTTGGATCCTCGACATTATAGAGCGGACCGGCAGGACAAGTCATGGTGGGCCAAATAATCGCGTCGAGATTTTGGGCATTCATAATCGATAAAATCTCCTGGCGAACCCTGGGAAACTCGAAATGGAGAATATAAAGATATTCGGTATCAGCCAGTTCTGGATGCTTTAAAGACTCTCCAAACCCTCCGACGCGACCGGGATTGAGAGCCTGTTCTGAATTGACTAATGGGTTAGATAAGCTCATCGAATACATTTCCCTCAGGGTGTCAGGGAATGGAAGCTGGAGGTTTTTGAGGTAACTATCGATCTGGGGTTCAAACTCAGCCTCTGTTACCTCTTCCATGAAAGGCCAGAGGTTTTCCAATTTGGGAGAGAAATCCACCGACTCAACTGTTGCACCTAATTCCCTCAGCTTAGCAACTGCTGCATCAGTTGCAGCATCTACCTCAGGGTTCCCACCCCGAAAATCAATCGCCACCCCAATTCTTGCCCCTTTTAGGGCTTTTTTATTGAGAAACTGGGTGTAGTCCTTATATGTTTTCCCAACACTTTCCAGGGTACGGTAATCATTGGGATCAACCCCTGCCATTACACCCAAAGCGATCGCTGCATCTGTCACGGTTCGAGCCATAGGGCCTGCACTATCAAAGGAGAGGGTTAGGGGGATAATACCATCTCGACTAACCAGTCCCTGAGTGGGTTTGATACCGACAAGACCTGCTACTGCTGCAGGGCCACGAATTGAGCCTGAAGTATCGCTTCCGGTGGCTAAAACAGCAAAATTTGCCGCAATTACAGCCCCACTGCCTCCACTCGAACCCGAAGGATCACGAGTTAATTTGTAGGGATTGCGTGTCAGTCCCCCAAGGGAACTGTAACCTAGCCTACCATAGGATTCAGCAAATTCACTCATGTTTGCTTTACCAAGAATAATGGCTCCTGCCTCTCGCAACTTCTTAACAGTAAAAGCATCATCGGGGGGTAAGGAACCTTCCAGCAGCACCGATCCTCCTGTTGTGGGTAAATCGGTAGTGTCATAGTTATCTTTCAGAATGATGGGGATGCCATGTAAAGGACTTCGCGGTCCTTTCTGCTGGCGTTCTTGGTCTAACTCCCTTGCTTCTTTAAGGGCATTGTTATTGATAGAAATTAGCCCATTAATTTTCGGTCCCTGATCGTCATAGGCTTCAATACGATTGAGATAAAGTTGCACTAATTGTTCGGAAGTGAGTGCATTCTTCTCAAAAGCTTGGTTAATCTCTGCGATTGTTGCTTCCCTGAGACGAAAGGTCTCAGCGACTGCCTCTGAGGGAAAAGTACTCAGACCTAACATGAAAAGATAAGTCAGCCCTTGTTTAGCTATTTGCCACCAGGTCAGTTTTTGTTTCATATATAAATTGAAATTGCCGCATCAAGAATATTACTGATTGAACTAAGAGGATGTTTCACAAGTGATCAGAGGTCAAATTTTAGGCCAAGCGGCGATCCATGATCCGTATCATAGCCAGATAAATCAATGTCTCTGATGTTTGAGCCAATAACTCATAAGTCTCTGACCATATCGACAGCATCCCATCAGCCAACCAAAAGTGCGCTCCACTACCCAACGCTTTTTAAGCAGTACGAAGCTTTTGGTCTGTTGGGGTCGGAGTAAGAATTGTACCATCCAACCGCACAAATCCATGACCCACATGATCAAAGGCTCACAACTATTGCCTCCATCAACCCAAATCAGATACAACCGCGAGACCGCCTTGCCCATCTGTTTGACTTTGTCGAGCACTCGTTTACCGATACTTTTTAGCTACCAAAATCTACCAAAGTACATCTTAGCCCGCCAATGCAAGCTGATTTCTCAGCCAGGGGGTATCTCCCAAAGCGCGAAGAAAAATTCCTCGCGCGCCATTGATGTCCCGTTCGCGAAGCGTGACCAAAGGTCAATCCATTACCTGACCATCAATTCTTGACTTAATAGTCTTGTTACCGCCAATGTTTACTAATTCGCCAGTCCAACTAACAGTTTTACTGGTATAAGCTTCACAGACGTCAACTACAAACTTCCCTGTCTCTTGAGCCTTATGCTTGAGAAACTCTTTGAAACGATAGTGAGCAAATGATAGTAAGTTGCGAACCGTTTTAGATCTGATTTTTCTGTTTCCTTTTTTGGACATTTCAGAAGTTTCAAAAGTAGGAAGCAGTATCACATCAAAGTTATCTACTAGGAATCGGGCAGCTTTGTGATGTAATTCGTTGATCAGATTTTTGATCTTGATGACTATCCGTCTGGCCGCTTTTCTCATCCGATATTTCTGCTTGCCTTTTGCTTTACTTATTTTTGACAAAAGGCAATCGAGATGGGAACAAAGTCGCTGAACCCGAGAAAAGTCACCATTCCCAATCTTACCAACAGAAGTCTCACTAAAAAAGGTCAAAAATGTCCTAACACCGGGGTCTAAAGCCACTACTATACCTTGGTTTTCGGTCTTAATTTGAGTTGTCTTGTGGGGAACTGTTAAGTAGTAGTTCCCATTGGTGCTAGTTAATCGACAGTCCCCAATCTGATCGGGGACTGTCTCAGCAAAGGTCAATCTACCTAGTTTTGTGTGATAAACACCTTTGTCTGAGACAGCTGACTTCGGGATATAACAAGACTGAACTGGATTCTTACGAGACCTAAATCGAACTCGGTTAATTTGCCCAGTCTTCTTAGATTTTTTCTTCCCCTCCCTAACAGCAGTGCAAGCATCCTTAATCGCTATGGATTTAATCTGATAAGGCACTGTCCCGCACCATTCAGGAAGACCATGCAATATTCCGGTTTTAAGGGCTTTCCAGTTAGCTTTTATTTCGCCATTTTGCAGTATTTTGACGGTTTTATTAAAAACATACCGGGACACTCCGAACCACTTACGGACAGTCGCCCTCTGCTGTGCATCCAGGAATATCCGGATCTTTTTTGATTTTTGACCCGTACTTCCTGAGTCCGTGGACAAGGCAACAGAAGACGTGAATGATTCAGAGAAGATCTGCGGTAAGCTCGGATTCTGGACAACTTTCAGGTTGGTCGAGAACCAAGATTTTTCCACCGTTGAGACTGACCGGAGATGAAACCTTAGAGTAGTGCAGCCTTACTACAAAACCTTTACCCTATGCTGCATAATTTACCAACTATAAAGGCTGCACTACTCTTACGGTAACTTCTAACCAAGTACTCAATGAGTTCAAACCCAAATCGGGTAAGTCTGTCTCTACAGGCAACAACAATCGTGAGCTGATCACAGCGCATAAGTCGCTCCAGTATGGTTCTAAGACCAAAGCGTTTGTAGTTAAGTCCTGAACCGATGTCCTGGATGATTTCTGCTTGCGGGAAGAGGGAGTGCATGTAGGCAACTTGTCTGGCAAGGTCGTCAAATTGTTTGCTACTACTGACTCGGCAGTAACAGATTGTAGCCCGTTGAATTCCTTGGCTTTTCCCAAGGCGTTGGAGACTACCTGTGTCAAAGAGCCTGTATCCGCTTGGGGTTCTTTCAGATTTGATCGTGCCATTGTCTGCGTACTTCCTTAAGGTGTTCCTGGAGAGTCCCGTAAGTTCGACCGCCTTACGGATTGGTACTAATGCCATTATTTAAGTCTAACAAATAATTCTAGAGATTGTTAGACTTTGTTAAACTTTTTACTACTGTTTACCAACCCTCAAATTGTTCCGTCCTATAGCAGTCGAAGCAAATAATAGGACATACTAGTCATCAAGTCAATGGTTATTAATTAATTAATAAAAGCCTAGTTTCTGACAGTTACGATTTAAGAACAAAAGTCATGAGTGCTATTGACGATGCCATGGGAAAAACTCAAGCTAGTCATATCTTGGAAATTAGCCGAAATACAATTATCTGCTTAAAAAAGAGAAAGTCAACAGAAAATTATAGGTAAAAAGAGGGTTATAAAAATAGATAAACTCCGAAAATCAGGGATTTTTATTAATTTATTGATATTAAAAAAATCAGTTAATTTAATAACGAAATAGCAAAGTTGTGAAAAAAAAATTATTTATATCACTATAAAGCAAGCCTTAAAAATTATTTTTATCCGAAAAAATAAACTTACGGCTATGGAGAAAATAATGAATAAAAAAGGCAAGATTTTCTAGATAAAATTTCTAAAGCGATGCAGAGGTGCGACCCGTGGCGAATTTAATTACGGGTCAAGCGCACCTAAGCGGTCTTGGGGTTTTCCGCCATGAGCGACTGCCGTGGGCTTGAACGTGATAGGTGATGTCGTTGAGTTAGGTTCGAGCTTTGGGCTTGCCCCGTTTCTGATCATGGGGTTTCGACACCACAGTGCGGGTCTCCAGTCGATGCCAGGGTAAGCGCTGTTCAAATTGATCGAGACCAGCCCATGCATCTGGCTCACAGGCCAACTCTTGCACGCTCAATTTCTGTAGTTTGGTTTGCCAGTGGGGTGTTGCAATGGCTAAGTTTCTTCTGCAGTTGCTTGAGGTCAGACTCCTTGCGCTTCTGACTTTCCAGCACAAACCAGTGTTGTTGCACTCCTGGGTATTTGCTAGATATTCTCGGATCGGCGATAGCCTTCTATTCCTTTCTCAGTTAATTGTTAATGTGACACTTTAAAGTGCATAATATCGGCTTAAGGTTAATCTTTCAAGAATATTAAAAATACTATACATTTTCCCGATTTCCAAGAAACCAGTCGTTAGGCTGAATATATAGAGCAACAATTCATTCAAAAAACGCGATCGCATACACCCATGCTATTTAACCTAGCCAACCTCCCCTACTGGATCTTTTTGGGTATGGGAGTTCTACTGTTTCTGTTAGTCATTGTTTCCGGTGGCGGAGACGATGACATTGATATAGATGCAGATGTAGATCTGGATGTGAATCTGGATGTGGATACAGATGTTGATGTCAGTACTGATACAGATACTGATGCCGATGATGATTTAGGCGGTATTGATATTCTAGGATGGGTAGGTATCGGCAAAGCCCCCCTAATTTTACTCTTGGCAACAGACTGTAGTCTTTTGGGACTTTTCGGCTGGATGTTCAATGTCATGATTGGTGGTGTTACTGGCAGTATTCCCACTGGGTTTTTGGCAGGGGTGGTATCAGTAATGTCATTGTTCCTGACCCTAGTTACCGGAGGATTCATCTCTCGACCGATAGGAAAAATTTTCGCCTCCTTTGGAGAAGATACCAGTAGCGATCGCTTAATTGGCTGTCAAGGTACAGTTTCATCTGCCACCCTTCCCAAGGAAAACCAAGGCAAAATCGGTCAAGTCGATGTCCTAGATCCAGCTCGTAATTTAGTTACAGTCAATGCCACCTTACCAAATTGGGCAACAGTTACTCCTAAACGGGGGAACAAAGTGTTAGTGATTGACCGACACCATCATAACTATCTCGTAGTGCTTAAAGATAGTGCTGATCAGCAAGCCTGGTTTGACAATGCTTATTAGTCAGCAAAGGCCCACAACCTGCTGTGATGTATATCAGTTCGTCAAGATTATCATAAATTTTCTGATTTTCCCTGATTAGTATATAGAGCTCCATTTATCAGCAAATCGATTTAGCCATGTCAAACTCATCGATGAATACAACAACAGTGCAAACTGTTCCGGTACAGTCATCTATAGCCCAGCTTCCTCCTGGAATTCTATTTTTCCCCGGTGTAATTGGAGGTCTGATTGTATTATTGCTATTAAGCATCTGGGCTTACACCAGAGTTTATGTCATCACCCCCAACAACGAAGCATTTTTGCGGACAGGTGGTGTCTTTGTCAAAAAGAAAACGGTTATTCTCAGTGGCGGGTGTGTGGTTTTGCCAGGATTTCATGAACTTACCCGTATCCCACTCAGAGAAATTTCTATTGATGTTGAGCGAACCGGTAACCTAGCAGTTCGGACCCAAGATTACCTGCGGGCTAATATGCGGGTAACCTTTTATGTCTGTATCAATGCCAATGAAGACGATGTGATTACCGCTGCCCAACGACTATCTCGTGAAGGTAAAATTTCCCCCGAAGATATTAAAGAAGCTATCGAAAAACGGGCGGATGATGCTATTAGAGCAGCAGCCAAGAAAAAGAATTTGGCAGAAATTGATTCCGATAAATTAGGATTTGCTGATGAAGTGTTGAATTTAATTCAGCAAGACTTAAGAAAAGTCGGATTAACCCTCAATAATATCGCGATTTCTGAGATAGAAGAAAGTGATACCTACGATACGAATAACTTCTTTGATGCCCAAGGAGTACGTCTGCGCACGGAAACTATTCAAAAATCAATTCAGCAAAAAACTGAAGTTGAGCTAAATACCAAAGTTGCCATTGAAGAGAAAGAACTCAACGCTGAAAAGCAATCCCTACGCATTGCCCAAGAACAAGAAGAAGCGAAACTGGGTCAAAAGCTTGAGGTTGAAGCCCTAAAAGCCCAGCGTGAGCGGGAAATCGAAGAAGCTAAAGCCACAGAAGCAGCCACAATTCAGCGGACTAAAATTTTACAGAATAAGTCTGTAGAAGAGGAAGAAATTCGGAAACTACTGGCCTTGCAGCAAAGCCAAATTGAAGCCGATATCACCCTAGAGGAAAGGAATAAAGCCCTTAAGGTAGCACAAACCCTGCAAAAACAAGAAGCTGAATTGGCAGAAATTAATCGTCAGAAAACCTTAGAAGAGGAAAAGATTCAACAACAGCTGGGAGTCCAAGCTAAGAAAATTCAGGCAGATATTGAATTAGAAGAACGGAATAAAGCCCTCAAGGTGGCACAAATCCTGCAAAAACAGGAAGCAGAAGTAGCTGAAGTTACTCGTCAGAAAACCGTCGATGCTGCGTTGCTTAATTCTCAGGTAGAATTGGCAGAAGCAGAACGAGAGTCAAAAATTGCTCAACAAGACGCTGCGATCGCAATTTCTGAAAAAGAACGCGATCGCTTCAATTCCGAAGCCGAACGAGCTCAAGCTGAAGCCGCTGTAGCCACGGCTAAGGAAGTAGAAGAGGCCGAACGGCAACAACGCCTTTCTATGATTGCTGCTGAACAAGAAGCCGAACAACGGCGGATTGGTGAGCAAAACGTGGTGGAAATCGATGTATTCCGCCGGTCTCGTCAAGCTGAAGCAGCCAGACAAGCAGCAGAACTAGAAGCTGAGTCGATCCGCACCCTAGCAGACGCAAATCGGGATAAAGCCTTGGCAGAGGCAGAAGGTAAACGATCCCTGATCGAAGCCGAAAATTCCATCAGCGATGCTCAGCTAACTGCTAAAATCATCACTACCATATGGCCAGAGTTGGCAAATCAACTACCAGAAATTGCCAAAGCCTTGGCTCCCCAGCCAGGAATTTTGGGAGATACTCGGATTTACTCCTTCCCCGGTGTCAATGGCAATAATGGTAACGGAGCTAGCAGTGTAGGTGACATCAACAAACTACTACTGTCTACCAGTGGCTTATCAATGATTAATGGTTTGTTAGAGGAAGGCAAGCTAGGGGAGTTGATTAGTCAAATCCGCCAGATGATGACTCACAACAGTAGCACAATCACCAGTAACACAATCACACCAAAGGAGAAGAAAACCCCGACCACGGATATCATCCCATCACGGCCACCAGCAACCTCAAACCTTACCGAAAAAAACCACCTTACCCAGCCAAGCATCAAGAAACCGAAATCAGGGAAAGGCTAAGGTGCGCTTGACCTTGGCGAATTAAATTCGCTATAGGTGGGCTTTCCAATGGGCGAGTAAATCGCCCTTGGATCCCACCTCAAGGTGCGCGAACGGGCGCGCACCTGAAGTATTAAGAATTCATAATTGATACTTCATGCTTCACAATTCATAGTTTCTTTGTATAGTTCGAGCAATCTTCGCTCCAATTTGATAACCTAGCTAAAATAATCTCGGAAGAAAAACAGCGTGGATATTCAAATTGGGCGAGGTAAGATAGCTCGCAGAGCCTACGGCATCGATGAAATTGCACTTGTTCCCGGACAGCGGACACTCGACCCCAGTTTGGCTGATACTCGCTGGCGTATTGGCGGTATTGAACGAGAAATTCCTATTATCGCCAGCGCTATGGATGGGGTGATTGATGTGTCCATGGCAGTCAAGTTGTCCCAAATTGGGGCAATGGGGGTTCTCAACTTAGAAGGGATTCAAACCCGTTATTCTGACCCATCACCCATTCTAGACCGCATTGCCTCGGTGGGAAATTCTGAGTTTGTTCCCCTGATGCAGGAACTTTATAGTTCACCGATTAAGCCAGAATTGATTACCCAGCGAATTCGGGAAATCAAAGACCAAGGTGCTATTGCAGCTGTGAGTCTGACCCCTGCTGGAGCCAGTAAATATAGTCAGGTAGTGGCAGAGGCTGGTGCTGATTTAATGTTTGTTCAAGCAACAGTCGTTTCTACAGCTCACCTGTCACCAGAGTCCATCAATCCCCTGGATTTGGCACAGTTTTGTCAGGATATGCCCATGCCAGTAATTTTGGGGAATTGCGTGACCTACGACGTTGCCCTCAATTTGATGAAAGTTGGGGCAACTGCTGTCTTGGTGGGTATTGGTCCTGGTGCTGCTTGTACCTCTCGGGGTGTCTTGGGTGTCGGTGTACCTCAGGCAACAGCAGTTGCAGATTGCGCTGCTGCCCGTGACGACTACTATCTCGAAACCGGTAACTATGTGCAAGTGATTGCTGATGGCGGTTTAATTACAGGAGGTGACATCTGTAAGTGTATTGCTTGTGGTGCTGATGGGGTGATGATTGGTTCTCCTTTCGCCCGTGCCAAAGAAGCTCCCGGACAAGGATTTCATTGGGGGATGGCAACCCCTTCCAGCGTGCTACCCCGTGGGACACGAATTAAAGTGGGCAGCACTGGCACACTTGAGCAAATTCTGACTGGACCAGCCCAAATGGATGATGGCACCCACAACCTTTTGGGAGCCTTGAAAACCAGTATGGGAACCCTCGGAGCAAAAAACCTCAAGGAAATGCAACAAGTGGAAGTAGTGATTGCTCCCTCTCTGCTAACAGAAGGAAAAGTATACCAGAAAGCTCAGCAGTTGGGTATGGGTAAATAATATAGTGTCTAGTTGAATACTTATCATTCTTGGTTGTTCATCAATTTAAAATTGAAACTTGACCATTGACAATTACCAAATATTATGGTATTAGATATATCAGCTTTTCTACAGCTTTCTAAAGTTCACTAACAACTGTTGTCAATAGTTCAAGCACAATAGTTCAAGCACAATAGTTCAAGCACAATAGTTCAAGCACAATAGTTCAAGCACAATAGTTCAAGCAATGAGTAGATATACTTATCACGCTCACCGCCTATCGTCAAAATTTTTCGACTGGTAGGATTTTTTCAGAAAGTGCCGGAAAACCTGGTATCATTAAATAAATCTATGACATTGAAGCATCAGACAGCTAATCAAATCTGTTTTGTAGTAAATGTCAAATATGCCCAGATTCTGGGCAAGCGCTTTTGGGAAAATCCCAAAAGCTTTGAGAGATACCTCCCCATCAGTTAATGATGTGCTATACAAGGCTTCTGCAGATGCGGCGGAAATGCTGGGTTAAATGTATCTGGCTTGGAAATTGCTGAAAAAAAATCAACGGTGACATACAATGGAAAAAGCGGAGACAAATGTTTCCGTTCACTCCTCACACCACACTCCGCCCGGACCTAGTTCGGGCGGTTCCTTATTTGGCTCATTTTGAAGGTTGTTCGCCTTTGGCGTCCCTTGTAGGGTAGGTTGTTCGCGTAGCGTGGCCAATAGGCCAAGGTTAGCTGGTTGAAGGTTGTTCGCGTAGCGTGGCCAATAGCCCAAGGTTAGCTGGTTGAAGGTTGTTCGCGTAGCGTGGCCAATAGCCCAAGGTTAGCTGGTTGAAGGTTGAAAGTTGAGAAGATAACCTGTAACCTTCAAACTGCCACCTGTAACCTGTAACCTAATAACCTGTAACCTAATAACCTGTAACCTAATAACCTGTAACCTAATAACCTGTAACCTAATAACCTGTAACCTAATAACCTGTAACCTGTAACCTGTAACCTTCAACCTGTAACCTTCAACCTGTAACTTCTAACCGCGTCACCTTCAACCTGTAACCTTCAACCTGTAACTTCTAACCGCGTCACCTGCTGTTCCCGCCCCATGGGAGTGTCAACTTTTGCCCAAGATATTTAATCGGTGTTGTGACTATGGTAGAATTTCGTAGGTACGTAGCAAAAGTATTCGCAAGGATTTCCAGGCATGTCAAAAGCCGCCCCAGTTACAGACTCCAGCTTTCAGAAAGAGGTACTTGAGAGCGACATCCCAGTATTGGTAGATTTTTGGGCACCTTGGTGCGGTCCCTGTCGGATGGTGTCTCCGGTTGTAGATGAGATAGCAGACCAGTACGAGGGTCAGGTGAAAGTCGTTAAGCTGAACACCGACGAAAATCCTAAGGTGGCAGGTGATTATGGTATCCGCAGCATACCAACGTTGATGATTTTCAAGGGAGGTCAACGAGTAGATATGGTGGTGGGTGCAGTCCCCAAAACTACCTTGGGGAATACTCTCGAAAAGCACCTCTAATGGCAAAAGGCTTGTAGGCAAAAGGGGAAATGTAAAAGATTGCTTCCCACCTCCTCAGCTCCTCAGCTATTCGTCACCAATCTTAAATTGACCAACGGACATCTGCAACTTCTGGGCAACCTCTACAGTTGTTCGTAGGGATTGAGAGACTTCCCCAGAAGAATGAGAGGTTTGTCGGGAGGTGGCAGCAATTTCCTGTATTAAGTCAGTAACGTCCCGAGATGTTTTGGCTTGGGAAACTGTGGCGTTAGAAATAGATTGGACTAACTGGTCAATCTCATGGGAGACGGCAACAATTTCTTCTAGGCTCTGTTTAGCCTTGAAAACCATTTGGGTTCCATCAACCACTTGTTTTTTTCCGTCTTCCATGGCTTTGACCACCTCTTGGGTTTCCTGCTGAATGGTGTCAATCACCTGTTCAATGTCTTTGATGGCATTGGCTGACTGGGTTGCTAGTCTACCCACTTGTTCCGCAATCACTCGAAACCCTTCTCCCTCTTCTCCCGCACGGCTCGCTTCAATCCCAGCATTGACTGACAGTAAATTAGTCTGTACGGCTATTTCCTGTACCAACCCCACTACTTTAGCAATCTCCTGAGAAGATTCCCCTAGCAGCTTTACTTTTTTTGCTGTGTTGACTACAGTCTCTCGCAAATTTACAATAGTCTTAACTGTGCTATCCATGGCTTGCCCACTAGTAAGGGCAGCGTTTGAGGCGATGTGAGAAACGTCTGCTGCTTGGCGGGCATTTTTTGAGACGGCTTCAATCGAGTACATCATCTGCTCAATAGAGCTTAGAGTGTTGGTAACCTTATCTGACTGCTCGATGGCTTGCTGGGCTAATTCACCCACTGCCTGTTCATCAGCAGCAACAGCAGTATTAACTTGGGTCGAGGCAAGTTTGACCTGGATCACAATTTGCCGCAAACTTTCAATCAGGGCATTGAAGAAGTCCGCCACTGTACCAATTTCCCCCTCACCCACTTCCGCCCGGACTGTGAGGTCTCCCTTGGCAGCATTTTCCACATTATACAAAAGTTCCAGTACTTGGTGCTGGAGTGCTTCTTTTTGCTGACGTTGTTCAATAGCATTTAACTCCGCCGCCCGGCGTGCTTGTTCGATTTGGTCAGAGGTTGATGCTGCTTTCTTTAGCGCTAAGTCCGCGTCTACTCGTGCTTGTTGTAACTGTTCAAACAGATCAGCTTGGTTGAGGGCAAAGCCAATCTGAATCGCCAATTGCTTTAATAAATCCGCCTCTTCTGGCTGCCAGTCCCGTGGCTCAGAACACTGGTGAGCACATAATAAACCTACCAGTTCCTCCTCATGCAAAATGGGCGCAACTATGTTGGCTTTGACCTGTAGCCGTTCGAGAATCTCACAGTGGCAGCCCGTTAAGCTAGCTTCATAAACGTTATGGCAAACCCAAACTCGCCCGCTTCTGAACCGATCCACAGACCCTGGCCGCAATGGGTCATTGATAAATTTCCCCATGGCTTGAATCCAACCAGGTGCTACGGATTCCGCCATGATTGTTCCACTATCCCACCCTTCATTGAATCTATAGATCACCACCCGGTCGGTTTGCAAGATGCTGCGAACTCCATCTACTGAGGTACTGAGGATATTTTCTGATGTCACAGATTTATAAATAAGGCTGGTAAACTCAGCCAATAACTGGGAGCGCTCCGCTATGGCTTGCTGCAGAAAAGCCTGTTGAGCGAGAGCTTCTTCCTTAGATACGATGTTGTCAGCAAGTTTATTGAAGGTATCTGCCAGTTGACCAAGTTCATCAGTAGCTATTACCTCAGCACGGGTTTGGCGATCGCCTGCTGCAAATTTATGGGTAGTCTGGTGTAGCCTTTTAATCGGTTCAGCAATAGACCGCCCCAGCAGAATTGCCAAAAATACATCTATTGCTAATGCCAAGAACCCAATCGACCCTTGTACCAGTAGGCTACCTGTAAGAAAATCATTCAGGTCAGATTCGCTAGTCCCCCGGACTAATACTGCCACCGGTTCTCCCTGAGAATCCATTAGAGCTTTTGCTGCCATGGTGTAGGTTTGCTCTCCTACCTTCTGACGGTCGGTAACTAACTCGCCCACTTTACCAACATTAACAGCTTTCTCAAGTAGGGATTGGTTAGGTAAGGGAAGATCAGATTGGGCTTGCTCCAAATTGGCAGCTTTACCTTGGTCTAAGGCTGTTACTAAAGCAAATTCTCCCGAAGGCTGACGCAAATAAACAGCACTGTAGCCTCCGTTAAAGGTTTTCAGGGTTTCCTTGACAATCGGTTCCTTGCCATTAACAATATCCCCAGAAACCAAAGCACCAATCACCTCGTCAGTTTTTCGGTCTTTTACTGGTGTGACCGTGTAACGAATTAGGGCACCTTGCTTTAGGGCATCTTGCTTGATCAACCCCTCAGGCAAAGGGGGTGATTCTTTTTTTAATTCTTCCCAGCTTACAATTTGATTGGCTGTAATTTGCTGAGACTGCTTGAGGACTTGACTAACCAGGTTATTGGGATCAAACCTTTCTTCTTTCCGGTCAGCATTAGCATTAACAATAATTCGTAAATCTTTGTCCACCAGAGTGGCATATTCAATCTGGCGAGCCTTAACTTCATTCTGGAGAATCTGCTTAACTTGTCCCTTTAATGACTTGGACAATAACTGATTTCTACTATGGGCAAGAGCAGCTTCAATAATAGCAGTATTTTCCGATTGACCACGGAAACCAAACCCCATTTGGTTGATTTTAATGTTGTAGTTGATTTCTGTGACAGCCAATTCTGACTGAGCTTGTCCACGTAATTGTGCTCTTCCTCCGAATATAATTAATATTGCTCCTACACCCATTAGTGCAGCCACAGAGATTACTTCGGAGGAAAACAAACTAACAATTTGCTTACTCCTAACTGGTAAGTTATAAAACCATTGTAGGCGTGATTTTTTGCTTTGTTGAGAATAAGAAATTCTGAGGGTAGTCGTTGGCTTGATTACGGGGCGCAATTGTCTACCTGTCATTATTAAGTAACTATCCAACTAGTTTAATTAAAAAAAAATAAAAAAAATTATAAGTATCTTATTATTTTTTTTATTTGAATTTTTTGTGATTTCAATAAAATAGAATAAATTTTATTTTTTTTATAGCGGAGCTCATATTAATGAGGTACAGACACCTATTTTTACCCTGTGCCCTGATCCGAAGTTCCCTGTTCCCTAAAATCCAAAACTTGTGGACTTCACCTATTTGATGATAAATGCTATAATTTTTATGACAGTACTGTGTTGCCTGTAATATCGCTAGCCACAAAAAAAAAATAATCGCAATAATAATAACAGAAATAAATTAATTTAAATTAAATCGATTTTTATCTATTACTTTTATCTCTTTTAAGAGATAAATTATTAGGGGCTAATTAGTGTTATGACTCCTATGAATCAAATGATGTGAATCAACTGATGACTCAAACCACAGCCAACTTAACAATGTCCACTAGCTGCTGTTTAGAAAAAGGTTTGGTGAGATAGGCATCAGCCCCTTGTTTCATACCCCATAGACGGTCGATGTCCTGATTTTTAGAAGAACAAATAACAATGGGAATGCTAGTGGTATCCCGATGGTTCTTCAGGCTGCGGCACAACTCAAAGCCACTCATTCCTGGCATAACTATATCTAGAACTATAACATCAGGTTTTTCCGTTACTGCCTTATCCAAAGCATCTTTAGCATCGGCAATACAAATAACTGTGTTACCACTTTCCCGTAGGTATCTAGCCATTAACTCTAACTGAGCCAGGTTATCTTCAACAATCAAAACTTTACTCATAGTTCAATTAATTGGTGTTTAACACTATAATCTAATCATGAACTTGTTGACTGTTGACTATTGGTTTACTATTGACTGTTGACTGTCCAATAGGGTCAACTCAACAAAAAACGTTCAATTCAATAAACTTTTCAAGTTTAGTCAAGTTTGATTTTCATTGACCTAGTAAAAAATAAAAGTTTTATAAAACTTTTATAAAAGTTTTATAAAACTTTTATAATTAATACGGCTAATTAGACCGGTTCTAGCTTACTGCTATGGACTTAATCCAAAGACAGTAGTAGAGTCAGTTGACTGGAGCATACATAATAAAATAACCCCAAGACCAACGGATTAGTGTTAGCTACCGTCAACTGAGGAATTGCTTAAATTTTATACATATGCACTTGACAAGCTCAAGCAGAGCTGTAGAAATGCACTAAATTTGCGCTGTTTAAATTAAGACATATGTCTTAGTTCAATATATCCAAAAAATTTTAGCTTGTCCACGGGGCTAATAAGATAAAATACCACGGGAATGACTAAAATGCTCATGACTGGTATATCTCCTACAGCAACTCCACGGGAAATCCACCGACAGCAATTTCCGGCATTAGCCCACAAAGCCTATTTCAATTTTGGGGGCCAAGGGACTCTGCCTCTGGCATCTCTAAATGCTATCCAACAAGCCTATGAGTATCTGCAGCGCTATGGCCCATTCTCTGGTAAAGTCAATGACTGGGTTACCGAGGAATCCCACAAAACTAGAAGTGCGATCGCATCAGAGTTGGGGACATCAGCAGAAACGATCACCCTCACAGAAAATGTGACCGTTGGCTGCAATATTGCGATGTGGGGGATTGATTGGCAACCGGGTGATCATATCCTGATGAGTGATTGTGAACACCAAGGCATTATCGCTACTGCCCAGGAAATTTCCCGTCGGTATCAGGTAGAGGTATCTACTTGTCCAATTATGGCAACTCTAAATCAGGGAGACCCCACTAAAACTATTGAGCAATACTTACGACCTCAGACCCGATTGGTGGTATTGAGTGATCTACTTTGGAATACCGGTCAAGTATTGCCAGTCAAGGATATTACTCATGTGTGTCACAACTACGATCAGAGTAGCCAATTGGTGAGGGTTCTAGTGGATGCAGCTCAGTCAGTAGGTTCTTTGCCGTTAAACTTAACCGAACTGGGGGCAGATTTCTATGCCTTTACCGGTCACAAGTGGTGGTGTGGCCCAGCAGGAGTGGGAGGTCTCTATGTGAGTCCAGATGCCTTGGGCAGCCTCAATCCTACATTTATTGGTTGGCGGGGGATTATTCTGGATAAAGCTGGGAAACCTGTGGATTGGCAACCAGATGGACAGAGATTTGAAGTGGCTACCTCGGCTTATCCCCTGTATGGAGGATTACGTAGTGCGATCGCAATTCATCAGCAATGGGGAACTGCTGAGGAACGTTATCACCAAATTTGTCAATTGAGTGAATACCTATGGCAAGGCTTATCGAAATTAGAAGCAGTCAGCTGTTTGGCTACTTTACCTCCCAAAGCTGGTCTGGTGTCCTTTGTGTTGACTAATGGCAAGCGCCATAACACCTTAGTAGAGTTTCTGGAGCAGCAAGGCTTTTTGCTACGAACTCTCCGAGACCCAGACTGTGTCCGTGCCTGTGTTCACTACTTCACCCAGCCGGATGAAATTGATAGGTTGATTGAGGCCATTGATGGGTTTAGTTCTGATAATTAATCAGAAAAGCTTAAGTCAAAGCTTAAGTCAAAGTTTAAGGAAAGATGCACCCCATTAGATAGTCATGGCCTACGATTCACACACATTTCATACTTTCAATAATGAGGGGTTAGTGTTTGCGATCGCATTTGCAGTTAGGTTTGTTTTGTATTAGTTGATGTCTTTTTTCGTTGACGATTGACCGATTGACCCTTAACGGTTGATAGTTCACTGTCTTGATGCAATAGCGAGTGGGGGAAACCACGGCAATAGCGAGTGGGGGAGACCACGGCAATAGCGAGTGGGGGGAACCCCCTTTGGCGGCGCTGCCTCCCCAAGACCGCGCTGCCTCCCCAAGACCGCGCTGCATCGCTGTCAACCGTTAATATCATGTCAGGATAATTAGCCTCTTCTACATCATGGGTAATCATTAATATAGTGCAACCCGTTCGCTGCCAAATCTGGAGTAGAAACTGTTGCATGGTTTCCTTATTTTGTATATCCAGTGCGCCAAAGGGTTCATCCATCAGCAGGATCTTAGGATGACAAGCTAGAGATCTTGCGATCGCAACCCGTTGTTTCATGCCCCCAGATAATTCTTTTGGATAGGACTTAGCAAACCCAGACAGCCCAACCACATCTAAATAATAAGCAGCCTGTTCGAGGCGAAAATGCAATCAGCCAGGTCTAACTAAGGGGAATCACTATGCTAGAGTATCACCCATTACAATACCTTTCTATTTGCCTTTCTACACTAAACTACTCAATACTAAGTACTAAACTACTCAGCACTGACCCACCCCATGTCTCAACCCAAAGTCTTGATAACTCGCCGCCTTCCTGATACCAGACTCGAACAACTCCACCAAATCGCCAATGTGGAAATCTGGCCAGAGCGTCAACCGCCTCCCTACGAGGTATTGCTGAACAAAGTCAAAGAAATCGATGGCTTACTGTGCCTACTCACAGATTCCATTGACAAGCAAATCATCGAAGCTGCACCATCCCTCAAGGTAATCAGCCAATTAGCAGTAGGTTACGACAACATTGATATCTCTGCTGCCACCATCCGGGGTATCCCCATTGGTCATACTCCTGGTGTGCTGACTGAGGCTACAGCTGACTTAGCCTGGATGTTACTAATGGCAACAGCACGGCGAGTGATTGAAGCAGATAAATTTGTACGTGCTGGTGATTGGCAGACTTGGGAACCTACTTTATTGTTAGGACCAAACATCACCGGTGCTACTTTAGGAATTGTTGGGTTTGGACGCATTGGTCAAGCTGTTGCTCGTCGTGGGCGAGGGTTTGATATGGAAATTCTTTATTACAGTCGGCATCGACGGGACTCAGAATTAGAACAATCCCTTGGTGTAAAGTATGCTGAATTCGACGTGTTGCTAAGGCAATCAGACTTTATTACCATTCACACTGCTCTGTCTGAAGAAACCTACCATCTATTTAGTACTCCCCAGTTTGAGCTGATGAAATCCTCAGGGATCTTGATCAACACCGCACGAGGAGCAATCGTAGATCCAGAAGCATTGTACCAAGCTCTGAGGAATGGTCAAATCGCTGGGGCTGCTCTGGACGTAACTAAACCAGAACCTATTCCTATGGATAGTCCTTTGTTGACCTTGGATAATCTGATCATTACTCCTCACATTGGTAGTGCAACGTACCAAACGCGATCGCAAATGGCTACGATGGCGGTGAATAATCTTATTGCTGGACTTTTGGGTAAACGATTACCCTATTGTGTGAATCCACAAGTTTATTAGATTAAATCAGTTTCCTTCAGTTCTAGGATTTGTCTGCAAACTACTCGATCAAGAAAAGTAGGGTGTAAGACAGTGGTAATTTATCATTGCTTCCCCTACTTCCCCTGCCTCCCTTGGCTCCCCTGCATCGCTACACCAAGGGTTTTTAGACCCAAGCAGACATGCCCTAGCTTTTAGCCAACTCCCTGAGATCGAACTCAAGTAAAAGAAATCGGGAGCATCCCATTTTTGCCCATAACACTTTCAATTATGTTTTTAAACCCTAGTACTCTCGTTAGTTTGAGCCATGGATTTGCCAAATTGGGATGCTCCCAAGAAATCTGTAGGTTTATCATTTCAGAACCTATCGGTGAGAAGTGTGAAGTACCCCAACCTGCAACGCTCTCGGTTGGGGCTTCCAATTCTCAACTCAAATCAGGGACGGTCTTATTCGTCAAAAGGGTTTCCCGCTTCATCCGCCGACGCCTCAAAAAGCCGCGCTAGAATTGGTCTTACTCAGCGTCCACAGGCAGACATCCGCCTTCCGCAGATGTATAGTGTTACGACAGACTCACCTTGGAATTACAGCATCTATGGCTAACCAGCCGGGGCAAGTCTCTTCCCTGAGCTCTGCTAGTACTTTTACACCTTTAAGGTAGCCTTTTAGTCAGTCAGGCGGGTCATCGACCAACTTTATTATATCACGAATCGTCGTAGGTTATCGTCTCGCTATCCATCCCGGATAGCAAGTTTTGTTAAAAAATACCATAGCTTTCATCTCCAACCTGCGGAATGTACGCTATAAATCGCTGATTAAGATGTTTTGAAAACTTCTCGGGAGTGCAAATGACTGAAAATTCTTCTGAAAACCCCTTGTTTGAAAGCCCAGGCAGTAACAGTTCAAATTCTTCTGAGGCGGAACGTGCCCTGGAGCGTGAAGCTCAACTACCATTGACGGGATGGCAGCAGGAGGTGTCAAAGGGGCTCGAATACGGGCTGGAAGCGGCAGAGAGTATTAGCGATCGCACCATTCCCACCTTTTCGCGGGGTGAACTACCTCACTACGCTGGGATCAATACCTTCCTCAAAGCGCCCTATCTCGAAGATGTTCGCCAGGTTGAGGCATACGATGTGGCCATTGTTGGGGTTCCCCACGACTCGGGAACCACCTATCGCCCTGGAACCCGCTTTGGTCCCCAAGGCATTCGCCGCATTTCTGCTTTGTACACCCCTTACAACTTTGAGTTGGGGATTGACCTACGAGAGCAAATTACTCTCTGTGACGTGGGAGATATTTTTACAATTCCAGCCAACAACGAAAAGTCATTTGACCAAATTTCTAAGGGCATTGCTCACATCTTCAGCTCTGGAGCGTTTCCCATCATTTTGGGAGGGGATCATTCCATCGGATTTCCTACCGTTCGGGGTATTTGTCGGCACTTAGGGGACAAGAAAGTTGGGATTATCCACTTTGATCGCCATGTAGATACCCAGGAAACTGACCTGGATGAGCGGATGCACACCTGCCCTTGGTTTCATGCAACTAACATGAGGAATGCTCCAGCCAAGAACTTAGTGCAATTGGGCATTGGCGGTTGGCAAGTACCTCGCCAGGGAGTCAAAGTTTGTCGGGAGCGGGCAAGTAATATCCTGACAGTAACCGATATCACTGAAATGGGATTGGATGCAGCGGTAGAGTTTGCCCTCGAACGGGCACTAGACGGTACCGACTGCATTTATATCAGCTTCGATATTGACTGTATCGATGCTGGTTTTGTTCCTGGTACAGGCTGGCCCGAACCGGGCGGACTGCTCCCCCGGGAAGCTCTGTATCTACTGGGCAAGATAGTTCAGCAGGCTCCTGTTTGCGGTTTGGAAGTAGTGGAAGTCTCACCGCCCTATGACATCAGCGACATCACTGCCCTGATGGCAACTCGCGTCATCTGTGACACAATGGGGCACCTAGTGCTATCCGGTCAACTGCCGCGCCAGGAAAAACCCTCCTACATTCATCCAGAAGCGCAGCCGGAATTAGTAGAGTGGACTTGAAGGTGGATTTTAACAATGCATGAAACTGACATGACCAAGGCACTAATTGTGACCTTGCGCAATTGGTGGCAAGCACAGCCAGAGCGACCCAAAATTTCCTGCGTCCATCTGACAGTAGGCCAGTTCACTGGTGTCGAACCTGTGAGTTTGGAATTCGCCTTTAAAGCTCAAATTTCCAACACCTTTTTGTCTGGTGCAAAACTGGTGATTCAGGAAACCCCCTTAATTGCCTTTTGCCATCAGTGTCAACAAGACTATCGGCCTGAGATTGATAGTCAATATGCTTGCCCTGAATGTAAATCACCGATGGAAGACATCCGCTCTGGGCGAGAATTAAAGATTGACCGACTTGAATACTGTGGCTCTGCTGTTGAAGCCGATATACCACAGCTTTGATGCAGCTCTGGAAATTAACCTGCTCGATTAGATTGATTTATGAATTACCCCAATAATGATTAGAAGGGTAATCAAAAAGCGATCGCTAGGAGCTGTAAGCGATCGCTTTTTGGTATTTATTACTAACTTTTGAAAAAGTATAAAAAAACCATAATTTGAGGTACATGACTTTTATTATGGGTAGATAATAAAGTATTTTGTTTAGGTGCTTAATCAAGATATTGAAGTATGAATTTAGATCATTTTAAGCACCTAAACAAAATTAATTACCTATTCCCAATCTCTGTAACCCTTACAGTGTAAGGTTTTGAGTTTTTAACAATGTGTAATTAATTTTGTGCACCTGGTTATTTTGGTAAAACCCTGGGGGGGTGAAATGCAAGCTGAAATCATTACTGGGTAATAATTTCAGCCCAGAAGTTACTTAATCGGTGCTCTTGACCGATATTTTGGGATAGAATTACTAGAAGTGATCGCCATAATTTTAACTGCGATACAATTGAGCTTCTCTTTCTTCAGACCGCACGCTCTGTCTAGTAATTTTACTTCCTCCAGTTATATTGGAGACGAGAATAAATGCGACCAATCCCACCAAAGGACTAATCATAGTGGGGAAACCATCGAAATCAGCAGTAAAAATACTGTTAGGAATATATAACAGTGTATTATCGATCCCGAAAGTAGTAGGCATCAATACAAATAGTATCAGCCGCGTCAGCGAACCCAGAATAATACAGGATAGGGCACCCTGCCAAGTTGCTTTAGACCAGTAAATTCCACCTGCTAGGGGTACTACCAACCCTGCAAATCCCAGATCGAAAGCTAGCAGTAGTAGAACTCCAGTTTGAGGAACTTTTAAAGCAAAAATCACTCCTAAAGTGGTAATTACAAAAGCCATGACGCGGGTAATCATTAACAGCCTGTCTCCTGCTGCGTTGTGGTCGTCATGGCGGATACCAATAATATTATGAGCAATTACGGAAGAAGTACCCAAAATTGCACCATCAGCGGTAGAAAGAGACGCGGAAAGAATGGCGACGATGACTAATAATCCCAGCAGGGGAGGTACTATACCATCGAGGAGAGCATAAAGGAGCGGTCCATCGGGGGTAATCCCGGCCGAAGCGAGAATTTGAGGTGCAGACAGAGCAATCAACGAAAACGGAATGCCGATAATTAAAGTTCCCACACAGCCTATTAGACAAGCCCTTTGGGCAGTTTCGGGACTGTCAGCGGCAAAGATTCTTGCCATAAAATCGATCGCCACAATATCCCCAAATCCCAACGCTAACAGAGTCGCCCAATTAACTGCCGCGCCAGCAGCAGGATCGCTTAGTTGTGCCAAAGCCAAAGGACCAGTATCAGCAGCAATATTTAAGCCAAAGTTGCCAGCAATGAACAAAAGTAAACCTAAAGAACCGACAAAAGCAATTCCTACTTGAATGGCATCGGTATAGGCAACGGCAAACAACCCACCGCTAGCAGTATAGATAAAGACGACAATCGCTAGCAGCATTATCCCAGCCGTATAACTGGTGCCTAAAAAGGCTTCAAACATATATCCTCCTGCTACCAAGTTACCAGCTAGCAAAAAGGAAAAACTCAACACCATCAGGAATGATGCTACTACTTCAGTTTGGCGGTTATATTTAACTCGATAGAAATCTGGCAGGGTAATTAAACCCATGCGGTTCATTGGTTTGGCAAAAAATAGTGCGGTTAAAAATAAACACAGTGCTAACCCAATGGGTAAAGATGCACCAGCCCAGAAACCAAATTTCCCCACCAAATCTGTATTGCCCAAAGTGGCGTTAGAGTCTACCGACTGCGCCATCAAAGTTGCTGCCGCTAGGGGTAAGACTAGCCCTCTTCCAGCAACCAAATAGTTTTCACTATCTCCTTTTACTTGTTTTGCTGCCCACATTCCAATTCCCAGGGTGGCAAACAAAAATACTAAAATTCCCCAGAAAAGAAGTTTTTGTTCCATAATTACTCCCGGTCAATGTTTGACCGTATAACATGTAGTGAGTAGGTAGGGGTCAATCAGGGTAAACGCATCTAATTTTTTAAATCCTATATATAGTGTTTATAAAATTAAGCACTATATGTGGAAAACCAACCAATTGTCAATAAGCACAATAAAACCTGGTTTATTGAGAAATACCCCCACTTTATTGACAAGATGCGTTTACCCTGAGGGGTCAATAAACCGAGCGATAGAAAGGAATATACCACAGTAAACCCATAGAAAATTGTCTATAGCAATCCTTTATGATTCGTGAAATATATTCGGCGAAGCTATCGCTATAACCCTTGCCCAGTAAGGATTTACGATTTTGCATATTTTACAAATGATTTAGGATTGCTATAGAACCTATCCTGACTGCCTGACACATCTGCGTGAAACCGATGCGTATCAGGCTCGACACTGTAACGACTGAATCCGTGAGAACCAGATGCGATTGACATGCAGTCACGCTACGCGAACATAAAAATCCTCACGGGCTTTAAGAGCGGCGCTTAGCACGGTTGCGGGTCAATGGGATCGCAAGGGGATAGGTGTTAAAAGTGGACGACCTTTGTGGAGAACTCCCATTAGCCAGCGCAGACCGATTTTCAGGTAGCTGATACCCCTTTGCCAATGAGGATTGACCTTTGGTCACGCGTGCGCGTTCAACCTGCCGTCGCAGACCGTTAAGTTGAACGGCCATACCTTAATCCATGCCATTTAGATACATTGTCTTGATACAGTCGCTCATGGGGGGAACCCCCAAAACCGCGCTGCATCGCTTTTATGCAGAGAAATTTAGTTTTTTCATCGTAACCACGCTCAGTTTTAACCTCTATAAATTGCCGTCCACATTCGTTGCATTTATATCTTTGTTTTCCTCTTTGATGACCATATTTATGAGTTTTATGACTATGACATTTAGAGCATTCCATGGTTTTATTTTTAGTAAACCATTTTTGGATTCAGCAACGCTGTTTTAGGCTGTCTTGGGTTGAGTTTACACAAAGAGTGTTGAGAACTTTTTGTCTGTTCCACAACTTCATGGGCAGTACAGCAATAGGGAGCATGTCACTTATGTAGAACATTTGTACTAAAGCTATAGCCCCCTCATGGGTAAAAGCCAAGCTCCTATGGTACATAGTTCATTTGTTCTGGAACATAGACTTGCTCCCCATCAATTTGTGAGAACAAAATAATATTAGCCCTGTTTTATATCTCTGAACCTCATAAAACTCATAGAAAAACTCATAGAAAAACTCATAGAAAAACTCATATCTCACGAAAAACTCAGGGAGCATGTCACTTATCCAGCAACATTAGTACATTATCTGGGGAATGGGGAATGGGGAATCGGTAATAGGGGGAGCATGTCACAATACCCGAATATTTGGGGAGCAGGTCAATTTTGTAAGAACACTTGAACTACAAACCCTTGAACTACAGTGTTTTCGGGGCTTCAGTAGCAGTCATGAGTTATTTTAGTACATTTGTTCTACAAATTTGACATACTCCCAAAACTCATAGAAAAACTCATAAAACTCATAGAAAAACTCATAGAAAAACTCATATCTCACGAAAAACTCAGGGAGCATGTCACTTATGCAGACCCTTGAACTACAGTGTTTTCGGGGCTTCAGTAGCAGTCATGACTTATTTTAGTACATTTGTTCTACGAATTTGACCTGCTCCTCAGCAATATTCTTTTAGCCTTCTCGGTTTAAATACATACTTATTTTTATATGTCTGTATTTTTGGCTATTTTTTTATCTACGTTTACCCTGAGCATATTATGAGTTCGTTTTTCTTGCGCTTACCCTGGTAAGTTGGTCTGTTGAGCAGTTCCATCCCGGAATTCAACCAATGGATGGGTGGTAGCAGCTTGTCTCATCTGAGTATTGGGTTCGATGGCAATCACTTGCACTCCCCGCCATCGCTAGTAGCCGAGAGGAAATTCCTGTTCCTGCACCAATATCCGCAGCTACCAGTTGCTCTGTGTGCTCAAGTCCTTCCAGAATCTTGTCGATAGCTGCAGCTGGGTAACTGGGTCGGTATTTGGCATAATCTGCCACCAACTCAGAAAATCGACTCTCTGGGTTCATCTGGTGTAATGGTGTTGTCTCAAGGTTCCTTTCGCCCATGATTAATACCAATCAGGATTTAGGCAATCACTCTTCTTGTAGAGTAGGGTACTAGTTGTGTTGCCAGATTAGCAATTTTGACAAATATTTAGATAACCCGTGACTTGAGATGATTTTAGGCTTCGATCCAGGACGAGATAAATGTGGTGTAGCAGTGATGGAAAAAGAGGGTCAGCTGCTAACCCATGAGGTAGTCGCTTCAGGAAATGCGATCGCAAAACTCCAGCAACTGTGTCAACAATTCCCCATTGAAACTATTGTCATGGGAGACCAAACTACTGCCAAGAGATGGAAACGGAAAATCAAGGAGGAATTACCAGCATCAGTACCTATTGTCCTGGTAGATGAGCGCTACAGTAGTTTAGAAGCTCGCCCACGCTACTGGCAAATGTATCCTCCCAGAGGGTTCCAACGGCTCATTCCCCAAGGAATGCGCCAACCTCCTCGACCCATTGATGATATTGTGGCAATTTTGTTAATCGAGCGCTATATAATCAAAGGCAAAAGCTAGAAGGGATATCGTCGTCTTCCCTTGGGCATGAGCTATTGACAGGATGCTCAAGCCTGTGATCAACTTACCCACATCCCTGACTTTCCTGACTTTCCTGACTTCCCTCTCTTATCCCTTCTGAGAATATAGCGTTTATCATAGTTATGAGGTACATAAGTTCCCTACTCCCGATTCCCTACTCCCGATTCCCGATTCACTACTCCCTACTCCCTAAAACCATGAACTTTGTACCTCACGGAATTGATAAATGCTATAGTTCGGCTCGAATCGTAAAAGCATAGTTTCCCCCTGGTTCGAGCTGGTAATCGCACTGTTCTAAAAATCGCCCCAGGGGTTCCTGAATCAAGGCACGTCCGAGAGAGGGGGTGACTAACAGCTGACTTACCCGAAAATGCCACTGAAACTGCCATTCATAGTCTGCGGCTTGAACTTCCCCTTCAATCTTGCCCTGTTGCCAGCAGTGCCGCGTAATTCTGACGTAGGCAGTGGTTTGAGGCAGACCCTTTGCACTCACAATGGTAAAAAATCCTAATCTGCTTTAAAGACATAGGTTAGCAGACCTGTTGGCAGATAAGTCAATAGCGATCAACCCAAATCTGATATCAGTGTGGTTGCTTGATGCCCAAGGCACCGAGGTGCTGACGGATGCTTTTTACAAAACCCTTCCAAAAGAAAACATCACTAATACTCAAGCCCTACAGCAAGCACAACTCTCGTGGCTATTGACTCCTGAATACAGTCACCCTTAGTACTGGTCAGCATTTATTCTTATAGGTAATGAATTTAGGTAATAGTTAGAATAGATATTGGTTGATATTAAATCCCTGCGATATGCACCACCAACTCCCGGTAGTGAGCCTGTCGCCGATGCTCCCAAATATAAATGCCTTGCCAGGTTCCTAGGAGCAATCTCCCCTGAGCAATAGGAATCTGTTCCGATGTTTTAGTCAGCGCAGTCCGGATATGAGCAGGCATATCATCGGGACCTTCGGCACTATGGCTATAGCTTTTGCCATCTTCTGGTACTAATTTAGCAAAAAAGTTCGATAAATCCATGAGCACATCAGGATCAGCATTTTCCTGAATTACCAAACTTGCGGAGGTATGACGCAGGAATATCGTACACAATCCAGTCTCCAGTCCTGATGTAGCAACCACGGATTGAACTTTCCCGGTAATGTTGGAGAACGATTTACCGGTAGTCCTAATTTTGAGTCGTTGTTGATAATGAGTCATAGAAGGGTTAGTTAATCGAGCCACTGCTACCCGAGCTGTTTTAGTTCCTCCGATGGTGTTTCCGAGGTTTCTGTGGCTACAGCTGTTGGTGGATTGTCAACAGACTTATCCACCACAGGTGTTTCCGAGGTTTCTGTGGCTACAGCTGTTGGTGGATTGTCAACAGACTTATCCACCACAGGTGTTTCCGAGGTTTCTGTGGCTACAGCTGTTGGTGGATTGTCAGCAGACTTATCCACCACAGCAGCAGTTTCTGATGACTCTAGAGTATCTTCTGATAACGACTCAGGGACAGTTGCCAATTCTGCCAATTCTTCTGTATACAACTTATCCAGTTGAGCAGCAGTTTCTGATAACTCTGGCTTTTCTGCTGATTCTGGCTCAGTTGCAGATTGATTGTCACTCGACTCATCTGCCTGCTCGGAATTTTCCGATGCCTCTGGATTCTCCGGTTCCCCTTCACGCCAAGGGGAATCATAGTGATTCCAGGGCAGAATTGGCTCGTTGGGCAGGTTACGGGTCAAGACAGTGATGTTCTCTGGGTCTGGTTCCGGTAAACTCAAGGGTTCTCCAGAGGGTTTGTTATTAACCTGTTTAGAATTCATAGTCTGAGCGAAAGCCAACAATACATCACATCAGTTTAAGCGCAGGAATGCAAAACTCTGCTATGACATTCAACGTAATAATCAAGGCAACCCCCCAAGTTACATAAGCAGAATACTTCAACGATAGAGAAAAATCTTCTAATCGCTGCCTGTTTGCATTATAAGCCTCTACCAGATTAACCAGCATCTGTAGTTGGTATTGTTCTGGTGAGAGTACCAGGTAGCGTTCTAGGAATTTTTTATCTCCCAAGTTGGGACTGACTGCTATCTGACGCGGGAGAAAAGCACGGATTAGTAGGGTAAAATTAAGCATAAATCCCAGTATCTCAGCAATACCAAAGGGGCTGCGGAAAAATACTAGCCCAGAGATGGTTAAACTCGTTAATAAGGCTCCGTTAGTGACAAACAAGATATTGAGTTTTGTGGTCAAGGTTTGACTGCGCTCCCTTTGTTGATCGAGCACCATACGAACGTCTCGTGCTGCCAACTCCAGGCTTGGGAAAGACGTCTGCTCTTGAGTGATAGAGGTTTCTGGTGTGTCGATGGACTTTGGGATAGAATTGTGGCTATTCTGGATCTGTTCTATAAGCGAATCTACGGTAGATATCATGGCAGGGGCTATTTAGGCTATTTAGTGTAAGTCTGGAGGTAGTTAACAATATCTTTAGCAATCTTGTCTGTTCCATCCTTTACCAAGCTTTGAGATTTTCTGGGAGGCTTGGGAGTATGATGGAGAAATTCCCACTTGCCGTGGAAAAATTCTGTCGGTGTTAAAATCTGATGGTGACCGTAGTCTTGCACCCCTTCTATTAGGATAGCGGCTTCAGCAAATCCAGAGCGGGTAACTGAAGCAATTGGGATATCCAGGCGTAACGCTTCGGCAAAAGTACTGTATCCCGGTTTGGAAATCACTCGCGAGCACAAGGGCATGAAATCCACTGGTCGATAGTCGTGATCCTTGATTTTAAGTAAATTGGGTAAATCTGGTGCTTGAGAGTCAAATGTGATAAACTGCCAGTCAGGGAATCTAGATAGATTGTGGTAAGGAATTTGTTCCAACCCTAATCCCCCAAAGGTGAGTAAAGCAGTTTTAAACTCTGGAGACTTCAGATCAAAATTCTTCCTTAATTGGTCTGCACTGTAGCCTGGGGAGCCGCCTGTTAACCCCACATCGGTGATATGGGTGAAGGCGCTCATGGGTTCATGTAAAGGAAGGCGAAATAAGCGATCGCATTTTCGATAATACTCACTGATCCAATCGGCAATCTCGGCAAATTCTCCTCCCCAGTCTCGATAGATGAAGTCCCAGCCAAAGTTACTCATCATCCAACAGGGAATGTCAGCCGCTTGAGCAATACCTACAGCTAAGGGGGGAATATCGGCTAAGATCAGCCCGACTCGATTGTTACGAATAAAGTCAACCTCACTAGCAATAATTGATCTAGCACTGAAGCGAATTTGCTGTAGTTTGGTTAATGTTACCTCTTTATCCATTGTTAAGCTGTCGGTTTGAATAACACCAACATCAAAAGCCCGTGGGCGATGAATAAAATCCCCCGGAATGTAGGATTCTAATAACCAGCGTGGTATTGTTGTTACTAGAATCAGTAAGATATCCGGACACAGTCGTTGAATAGCCGCAGCTACGGAGGCAGTACGTACAGCATGACCAAAACCGTGGCTAGTGATAGCGATGTATAAAACTGGTCTAGACATTCTAGGAGCTCAGGTATTGAGTTAATTGAAGGCTTTCATGCAGGCTAACAAAAATAAACCACAAGTGGCTAACTTTGGCAGTTACTACCTTGATTATAATTTCCACACTTTAAAATCGAATTCATAAAAAATTTAAAGTTTTTTTTTAAAGGAGTTGAAAACGTGCTGGAATATATCACTTTACCGAACAATGTTCTGCCACCTGTAGCCCCTTATTCCCACGCTGTTCGGGCAGGAGATTTTCTATTTGTGACGGGACAGCTAGCTGAGGACCCTGTCACTGGAAAAGTAATAATTGGGTCAATTGAGGAGGTGCGACCCCGTAATTTAATTCGCCATAGGAAAGCGCACCTTACAGACTAAACAGGTAATGGAAAACTTGAAGCTGGTTTTAGACCATGCTGGCACTAGCTTCGAGCAGGTAGTTATGACTCGCATTTTTCTGACTGATTTTAGATACTACCAGACAGTGAATGACTTATATGCTTCTTATTTTAACAATAGGTTGCCTTGTCGAACAACGGTTGGAGTCATGGGTCTTGCTGGTAATGGTGATATAGAAATTGATTTGATTGTTTATTGTGGTGATTAAGGATAATGGTAAATTCGTAAGATTTACATTTAGCTATTAGCATTTAGCTAACCCTCTTCGTCCATAGTAAGCTAATAGGCATTTAAATTTATAACTATTCTTAATTTTGCCTTTTTTATTTGATAGTTTAGTTAACTTTTTATCGAACAACCCGAATCCCCTCCCAAGCTGGCATTCGACCAGTTCGTCGCTCATCCATTAATAAAAATAATGTGTAAATTGGCGCAATTTTATCTCTATTACTGGCATACTTACGGCTTAATTATTGACAATTTTCAACTGTCAAATGAACAGGTTTCAGGATTTGAGGATTGGTAGCAGCTTTTTTATAAATATCAGCTCGCACAGTCCAGGCAATAAACACTAACAGCACATAGAAGCGAAGTAATTTAAGATCTGGGTTTTCGTATCGGTCAAAGTCGAGGTTGAGGTAGGGATTGAGGTGGATATATTGACCTAGCTTGAGTTCTTTGTATAGGTCTTGGTATGGCTCAAGGTTTTGGTAAAGGTATCGATCGAGGTCGAGGTTTTGTTCAAGCTCTTGGTAAAGGTTTCGGTATTGGTAGAGGTTAAGCTCTAAATATCGGTAGAGTTGGATATCTAGGTATCGGAACAGTTCTAGTTCCCCCTCCAAGTCTAAGTTTAAATCTAGAGCTATATCTAGTTGAACAACATTAGCTAATTGTTTTTGCCAATTTTTCCACTTAGCTGCTTTTATGCCCACAATCACGTTGTGTTCTTTTTCCTGGCACCAGCAGCCTACTGGCTGTTCAATCGCTGGGTACTCCTGTGCTTCATCGGAAGTGGGCAATCTGTACCTGAATCCTGGTGTTGAGTAGTTTTGAGTCAACCATTTACAAAATGCTTCTGCATCACTAGCTCCAATTCCAGTAATTGGCTGATTTCCCTCTAACGCTATAAACCGTTTGCTTTCCCAATGATCTGGCTGATGATACTCACCTGCTGCTAGGGTCTCATCCAAAAATAATTGATACTCAGCACAGGTAATATAACTCAAGGCAATTTCGATTCTGTCATCAATCCGGAATAGTTGATTCAACCGCCTAGATAACTTAACCTCTGCAGCTACCTGAGCAATTTCTGGATTAGGGGATGCTAAATCTGCTGCTAGGATTTGTTCAAGTTGTTGCTCTAGCTTAGGCTTAACGGTCAACCCTTGCGCTAGGCAATCATAAGCAAGAGCTAAAGACTCTTCTGTACCCTTTTCCAAGGCTGCACGAATCAAGTTAGTTCCATCAGCATCCGACGCCCAGAAGCGGATAGTTTCAGTCCACCAGGGATTATCCACGTTTTTAGTCAAGATCTGCTCTTGGTTCAGTTCCTTTACCTGAGCAGCGGCTAAATAGTCCTGAAAACTCTGGTGAACAAACTCGTAAATCCCTAGCCTCCTTTCCACTAATAACCCAGTAGCTGTCTCTATATGCTTAAGAAATTCCTTGGGTTTTAGCGGACTCCCCGCCACTGATGCTAAATGGTCTTGACTATCAGATGGGGTGAATTCACAAGTTTCCTGTTCCATCAACCCTAGTGCTAGCCTTTGTAAGACTGATTGTTTTTGCACGGTTGTGAGCTGTATAGGGATGTTCTGAGCTGATGACACCTCCAGCAATACATGGCAAATTTTGCTGTAAAGTTCTCCCCGACGCTCTGGTAACATGCTACCGCAAGCGTGAAGGGTAGCTATCATAGTTAGGAGCAGTGGGTTGCTTGCCATTGAAGCTATCGAGGGATTATGTCTAATCCGCTCTACTAAATCCTCAACTTGCTTCTGAGCTGATAATTGTTTTCCTCGACTACTAATCTTAGTTTGTCGATACCAGCCCTGAAGAAATTGCTGAATTTGGTTGAAATTGAATGGTTGTACTTCTAAAACTGTTTCGATCTGCGACCTCAGTATACTACGATAGCCCTGGGGACGATATGTCAGGATAAAAGCAGTTTGGGAATAGGTTTGCATCTGCTGGTTAACCCATTGACTCACCTGCTGACGCTGATCCGGATCAGCTACTTCATCCAACCCATCCAACATCACTAAGCATTTGCCATTGTCTAACTGATCCCGAAACCAATTAGCAGGAGGTTTCTCCAAGCCTGCGGATTGACCAAATCCTGGTAATGACCCTTCCTCAACTTGTTTCGTAACTAGCTGTGCCAATAATGGTGTTTGCTCACTAGTAATGCGATCGCAAGTATTCCGCAAATCTACCATTATAGGAATTAGTTTTGGCGCTTTATACTGGCGGTGAGCATTGTTGGCATAGGTCAGGGTCAAATGCTGCAAGGTAGTGGTTTTTCCTGCTCCTGGGGGGGCAATGATTGCCAAATGTCGATAGGCTGGTATTTTAGGTATTTTGGCGATAAAATCCCAAATTTCCGGACTGATCTGAGATTGATGGGAGTTTGTCTTAGGTAATGGTCTATTACCTGGAATTTTTGTAGCGAATCTTAGGGGGACAAATACCTGCTCGAAATCCAACCTTGATAGCCTTGTGTTCAACACTACTGTCTTCAAGTCACGAAAACCGTAGACTAAGCTTTGGTAATACTTGTCTTGAAACTGTGAGGTTGATTTTCCGTCGTTAAACTGTGAGGTGAATTTTCCCCACAACCCCATGACCAAGTTTTCTTCCGGTTCCAAAGCTTTTGACTTGTTTTGGAACGATGGCTTGTCCGACATGTTTTCTGGCATAGTGATGCTACTGCTACAAAGCCCCTTGCTTTCGAGTGTAAGCGAGTCTAATACTAAGTTGCCGCTTAAAGATGTAATTTACTGGTAAGACTATCCTTGAATTTGACTGTTAACCGTCAACGGTAAACGCTCAATCCTCTTGGGCAAAAAACTGTTGCAATAGTGACCTCGTCATAACCCAATTTGCTGTAAACAGGCTGACTCGATCACAGTCGAGGAACACTTATAAATTTTACTAAAAAATGCTATACTTCAGATATATATTTACAACTATTAGTAATCTAATTGAGTCTTTAGCATTTTATCACTGTCATTCTTTGTCTGTCATTTGTGATATCTTCGTTCGTGTCGTATTACTTTGTAAAAATGGTAGAATAGATAGTCAATGAATGTAGCGATTAAGCGAGTCCTATCACCCCTAAAACCTTACCTACGCTGGGTAATCTTAGGTGGGACATTATTCTTTTTAGCAAAAGCCTTGAAAGACAACTGGCAAGAAGTGCTAGCGATTCGGATCAGCACTTCTGGATGGACTTGTTTAGCGATCGCTGTTGGCGTGACATTACTAGCCCACACCTGGACTGGCTGGGTTTGGCATTGGATGCTGCGGGAATTCGACCAAGAACCAGGGGTTGGGTGGTGTATCCGGATCTATCTCAAAGTTAACATTGCCAAATACTTACCAGGTAACGTTTGGCACTTCTATGGTCGGATCTGGGCAGCGAAAACAGCAGGAGTTCCATTGGGAGTAGCTACTCTGAGCGTGTTAATGGAACCTCCCATGATGGCAGTAGGTGCTTTATTGCTGGCTTTGATCAGCTCTCCTTTGGCCAGCCGGATCATTCAACTCCCAATTCTGTTTGCTGTACTGATACTGATTCATCCTTGGTGTTTAAACCCATGCCTACAGTATTTAGCTAAATTAACAGGTAAGAAGAAAAGCATTGAATCGGGTGTTGATCAGATTATCCGGGTCAAGCGCTACCCAATCCTACCATTGTTGGGGGAATTGGGCTTTTTGGGATTGCGAGGTTCAGGCTTTTTGCTTACCCTGTTAGCCTTAAGTCCAATCAGCCCCAGCCAACTCCCCCTGTTGCTTAGTGGGTTTAGTGTAGCTTGGCTGTTGGGCTTAATTGTCCCAGGGGCACCAGGGGGAGTTGGGGTATTTGAAGCCACTGCAGTGGGTTTACTAGAGCATGACTTTGCTCCGGCAGTGGTGCTGAGTTCGGTTGCCTTGTATCGTTTGATCAGTATTCTATCAGAAGTTGGCGGTGCGGCACTGGCATGGTTAAATGAACCTCCAAGCGATCGCTCTTCTAATCAAGATGAAGAATGAAGTCTTGATACTTCATACTTGATACTTCATAATATTTCATACTTCATATTTCATGCTTCATCGTGATAGGTAGAAGCTACGTACAACTCCTTTAACTGTTTATCATCCACACCACCTGGAGCATCGGTTAGCAAAGAACGTGCTTGTTGGGTTTTCGGGAAAGCAATCACATCCCGAATCGATTCTTCCCCAGCCAATAGCATCACTAGCCGATCCAAACCATAAGCAATCCCACCGTGAGGAGGGGCACCATAGTCAAAGGCTTCCAGCAGAAACCCAAACTTACTGTGAGCTTCTTCTTCAGACAAGCCAATAGCTTCAAAAACCTGTTGCTGAATCTCTGGCTGGTATATCCGGAGACTACCACCACCGATTTCTACCCCGTTCCATACTAAGTCATAGGCTTGAGCTCGAGCCGTTTTCAGATCATCTAAGTCATCAGGATGGGGAGCTGTAAATGGGTGGTGCAGTGCTTCTAAACGCTTTTCATCGGCATTCCACTCAAACATGGGGAAGTCTGTTACCCAGAGTAAGTTAATCTTTGTTGAATCAATTAATCCTAACTCTTGACCAATCACAAGTCGTAAGCGGTCGAGGGTTTTATTGACGATGTCAGCTGAACCAGCACCAAAAAGCAGCAAATGACCAGCAGTAGCACCAGTTGCCTCTAATAACTGCTGTTTTTGGCTATGACTTAGGTTATCCTTAATCGCCCCGATGGTATCAATTTCACCTCCTTCCCTCACCCGGATGTAAGCTATCCCCTTAGCACCAGCTTCGCTTGCTTCTTTGAATAAGTCACCCCCTGGTTTAATCCGGACATTCGATATAGCTTCATTACCACCAGGAATAGGTAGAACTTTGACTACACCCCCAGTCTTTACTGCACCGGAAAAGACTTTGAAGCCAGAATCTTTCATCAAATCAGAGACATTGACTAGTTCTAAGCCAAAGCGAGTATCGGGTTTATCACTTCCGTAGCGTTCCATGGCTTCAGCGTAAGTGAGGCGGGGGAATGGTCTGGGGATATCAATACCTTTGACTGTCTTAAAAATGTGACATACTAATGTCTCATTAAGCTGGAGAATTTCCTCTTGGGACATAAACGACATTTCCATGTCCAACTGGGTAAACTCCGGCTGTCGGTCAGCTCTGAGGTCTTCATCTCGGAAACACCGGGCAATCTGGTAGTATCGATCCATACCCGATACCATCAACAGCTGCTTAAACAATTGGGGGGATTGGGGCAGAGCGTACCACTGACCCGGATTCACACGGGAGGGGACAAGATAGTCTCTAGCACCTTCGGGAGTGGAACGAGTTAGCACTGGGGTTTCCACTTCGATGAAGCCTTGTTCATCTTCCAGGTAACGGCGAATTCCTCTAATCACTTGATGGCGCAGTTGCACGTTTTTGCTCATGCGATCGCGTCTTAAGTCCAAATAGCGATACTTCAGCCGTAAGTCTTCTCGCACTGACTCAGTATCAGCACTGGACACCTGAAATGGCAACTGCTTACGCACTTTATTGAGCAGTTCAATGTAAAGAGCGTAAATTTCTACCTCGCCAGTAGGCAATTTGGGATTAAGGGACTCGTCAGGACGCTTAGTAACTCGTCCGGTAACCTTTACTACATATTCATTGCGCAGGTGATCGGCATCTTTATAGGAATCAGGGGTACGCTCAGGGTCACTAACAATTTGGACAATACCACTAATATCCCGTAGGTCCAAGAAGATCACACCTCCATGGTCGCGACGTTTCGAGACCCAGCCGCACAGGGTAACAGTTTCACCAATGTGCTGGCTTCGGAGTTCACCACAATAATGAGTTCGCATAGTCTTTGTCTATAATACTGGTTCAATTAACTTACTTATCAGGCTAAACCCTGGCGCGTTATAGTCTTAGATTCTCAGCCTCACGGATGATATGTGCTGTTTTACCAGCACTTGACTAGGATTAAAATCCCCCGCCAATAAGCCGACCCAGGCAATTTCAGGCACCACAAAGTCTGAATTATAGCTCATTTGACCCGAGTCTAGGCCATAGTCTGACACTAGGGTGTGTTTTCAAAGTTTTCCGCAAGATATTAGATCCCCCCCAGCCCCCCTTATTAAGGGGGGAGCCATACTCAAAGTCCCCCTTTTTTAAGGGGGACCAACGGGGGTACTCGGAGTTTGAAGACACGCCCTAGGCTTCCTGATCTGGGGGAAAAGGTTTCATAGGTCTTATTTACCTTCGGGCTATAGTTCCTGATCTGCTAAACCAAGCCACATCTCCGACGATTTTACGGCAACCACCGAGTATGGCAACTAGACCTTAATAATTGGCTAGACTTTCCCTATCACTCTATTTTCGACAAACTCGATTGAGCAGTAACGTTTTGATGAGGAATGGATAACCATGACCATTAATACCGCCAAGCTGGAGACCATTATCCAAAATTTTGTCACCAGCACCAGTGAGGTTCAAGGAGCTGCTTTAGTTTCTCCTGATGGGCTGCCTATAGCATCCAGTTTACCGAGCGAGATGGATGAAGAACGAGTATCAGCCATGTCAGCTGCTATGTTATCCCTAGGTGAACGGATTGGCTCGGAATTGTCCAGAGGCATTCTAGACCGCATTTTCGTAGAAGGTAATAAAGGTTATGGCATACTAACCAACTGTGGCGAGTATGCGGTTCTATTAGTCTTAGCCACCAAGGCAGCTAAACAGGGGGTGCTGATGCTGGAAATCAAGCGGGTGATTCCAGATTTGAAGGCTGCCTTAGAGCCTCACCAGAGCATACCAGGAATTTATGAAACAAAACTCTAGCTAAAGTGCCACAGCAACGATCTGAAAGGTTGCCACTGCTTAGATTAGGGTGGGTTAATTTTATCTTGACCAATAATTGAATATAATATATAATAATGATTTTGGTAAAAATGGTAGCTGTTATTTGAATAATTTAAGAAATCCTTTTGATTTTAGGTAACTCAATATACCTATCGTATTAACTGGAAGTGGCTATAGTGGGAAAACTATCTAAGCGCCAGGTTTGAGTTAAGCCTATTGCCAATGTCAGATTGCCAATGTCAGAAACCCTGCTGAACCTCTCCTCTCGAAGGCTTATATCTTCATTTTACGCATCAGTCATAAGATAGAAATTTTTGACTTTACACTTAGGGAATTACTAACCCAATGGTTAGAATTGTATTGTAAAATAATTAAAATTTAATAACTTTAATATAAAATCCGAAAAAATCGATCAAAAAAAATAGATTATTCATTATGTCTTGTGACTATCAATAAACTTAAGCCTAGTAATAGGTGACTTTCTTTATTATTGGCAAGTAATGGCTATCACGAGTTCTTTAGCGGAATTTTCCCTCCCAGAATTGTTTCAGTTCCTCGATCAAGGAAACAAAACTGGATTACTAACCCTCCGATTCAAGCTAAGTAGGCATAGTCAGGAAATAAAAGCTCGACATATTCTACTGCGCCAAGGTCGGATCTTGGCAGTTAGCTATCGTCTGGATCACCAATGCCTGCTGAAAATGATGTGTCAGCGGGGTTGGCTGAGCCCTGAGGTAATTAATGAACAGGTAAATCGATGTCCGGCGAATAAACCGATTGGTCTGTACTTGAAGACTAAGGGATTTCTGCATCCAGAGCAGTTGAGACTACTATTTCATGCCCAGGTTATACGCTCAGTTTGTGGCTTATTCCGGCTCAAAGATGCTAAATTTAGGTTTGACTCTAAGGCAACCTTGCCCACGATAGAAATGACGGGTTTAAGCATCTCAGCTACCAAAGCAACTCTAATTGGTCTGCGAGCTCTACCAGATTGGACTGGATTAGCAGACAAGCTACCTGAGACAACCTCAGCACTATCTAGGGCGATGGTTGGTCATCGCCAGTTAGGGCTAGACCCTATGGAAGCTGCAGTTTGGAAATTAGCCAATGGGTCGATTCCCCTCACTGATATTGCTACTCGGTTGGGGAAGTCTCTGGAAACGGTTCAACAGATATCCTTCCGGCTGATTAGCGTGGGTTTAGTCGCAGAAGTGCCTATGCTTACTTCATATCAACAGAACTATTGGCAATCACAGGGATTAGAGCCAGTCGCCGTTGGGGCAAATCGAACTGAGGAGGACAATCCTCAAGAGCTGAGCAATCGCTTTGTGCAACACTTACTTGGTTTCTTAAGGAGGTAATAACGATTAATAACAGCTAGGTACTTTTTGGAGTTAATGGTAGTTTTTCTGCAATCAGAGTATGGTAATCCTAATCCTGTGGTTGACAATAATGTTGTCGTGTTTCCGATTCTGCTTCAGAACGGCTAACAGCAAATAAGCGTGGAAATTATGCGTCTAGTTGTAACCGGTGCCGTGGGTGCTGGAAAATCCTCTTTCATTCGCTCGGTTAGCGAAATTGATGTAGTGGATACAGATTGCCTAGCAACGGACGTGACAACTAAAATTAAGCAAAAAACTACAGTAGCGATGGACTTTGGGCGTTTGCAATTTGCTCAAGATATGGCGCTACATTTATATGGTACTCCAGGACAGTCTCGCTTTGATTTCATGTGGGATATCCTGATTCGGAAAGCGCATGCTTACATACTCCTTGTTGATGCCCATCGTCCCAGTCAGTTTAGCTCTTCCCGTCGCCTGCTCAGTTTTATGGGACAGCGTGTGAAAATTCCCCTAGTGATTGGTCTAACCCATGTTGATTGTGAAGGAGCTTGGTCAGAAGAGGATGTAGCGATCGCGTTGGGCTTTGTGGATGAAAGCAATCGACCCCCGATGGTCAGCCTCAATGCCAATCAACGAGATTCTGTGATTCAAGCATTAATAGTGCTAGTACAATATTTCATTAAATGTGACATATCCCACACTCACCCTAATGACTAAAGTGTGGGTCTATCGCCGGAAAATCTCAAACTAAGGCTACAAGGGGACAACGAAGACAAGACAGACAAGGCAGGGTTTATTGAGAACTATCCCCAGTTTATTGACAAGATACGTTTGCCCTGGCTAGTTATACCCATAAATGGTAGCTCTTAATACCAATAATCTATATAATTAAGGATCTATCGATACTAAGTTTTGGTGTCTTGAAGCCATTTTGAGGTGTTTTTTGATAACTAGCAACTTAGGTTAGTAGTAGGGTGGATAATGCCCACCCTAGCAGAACTTACGCAGCAATTCTATCTGTAGCTTCCGTTAATAATGCCCCCTACTACTTATAGAGTGTGTTGCGCAGTATTGAGTAACTCCTGCCTAGTGGTACTTAAACAGATATCAAGCCCAAATAAAGCCCAAAGCAGCTTTGTAAGCGAAGAATAGGTTGCGATTTTGAGTCAGCCACTCCACAAAACGGAAAGACATCGCTGCTCCGTTACGCCTCTAATGACTCAGGAAAGGTTTTTAAAGGTTTGTTAGCCCAACGTCTTCTTAACCCTCCAGTTAAGGTGTGCCATAAAATAAATGTATAGGCACAAAACACAAGAATGAAATGTCTCAGCAAGCTGCGAGCATCTCTGACTTGATATTCTTTAAGCCCTAACCATCCTTTGGCTTCTCGATCGAAAACTTCCACCCAATTCCTTTGAGCATAGCTAGTTACTATCCACTCGGCTGTGGCTTTTGTTGAGTCAACATTGGTAATCAAATAGTCAATCTCACGCTTCTTGGTCGAAGGTCGAGGCCTGATTGACGATAGCAATTGTTCTCGTTCCTTCGAGCTGTGATAGTTCAACTTCAACAGTGGCCACCCAAACTGTTTTCGATTGATTTAGATTGAGGTTAACCGGGATAAAAGCTGAGCCAGGCAAGACTGATGCTAATTTATCTAAGGGAATTTCCTCTCTGTTATTTGCCGATGTTTGACTTATAACTTGGCGGTTTTTGGCTAATCCCCCTAAATACTTTAGTTTCCTTTTTTCCAGCTTATGCAGAAATGTTGTGTTATTTCCATAGCCAGCATCAATTACCACGTACCCCGGTCGGTATCCTCTCAGCAAGCTGCGGTCAATTAACCCTAAAGCTAGCTCCGGCTTTTTCTTGAATTCAGGGTCTTTGTTTCCCTGAGGTAAAGAACTGGCGTGTTGATATAACTCTAAATCTAATGGTAGGCTTTTTTGGCCATCATATAGATCAGTTGTTACCACTACTACCCCATTATCGATTTTACCGATTTCGACCATGTACTGCCGTCCCACTCCGGCTGTGAAATTGCCGCTTTTTCGCGAGTCCTGAGTCATCAACAATTAACGTGAATCCTCTACTGATCCGGGTTTGGCTACACTGATTCATCACGATCAGGCGGCGTTCAACCGGTTCGGCTGACCAGGGCGCTTCCGTCAAAAAGCGATGCAGTCGGCCAAAGGGGGTTTCCCCCACTCGCTATTGCATCAAGACAATGATGTAATCGGTGGTAAGTCACTCCCACAGGGTTATAAGCCATTTGAGACAGGTTTTTTCGTTCACTTTCCCCTAATAATCCACCTATATAGTTCCTAAACTCCCGTTTTTGGGCTTTATGGGTCCAGACATCATCAAAGGGTTTACACCATCGTTCGAAGCAAGGGGGCAAGGGGTGCGGGAGTTGTCTCTTTCATTCCTCAAGTCTTAACGTGAAATGTCGGCCATAACTGTATTATACCTTTATTGATTCTCGATTTTAGTTTAAGTACCAATAGAATGATTTTTTATAAATAACCCGTCCCATCCGACCTATTCGGCCATAAGCGCGGTTTTATACACACTATGTTCGGTAGAGCCCAATAACTTTAATACTGGTCTTAGTATTGCTTTTTGCTGATCACAATTACTGGCACCTCTTTTGTTGAGGAAGCGATGCAGCTTCGGAACAGGGGAGGCAGCGCCGCCAAAGGGGGTTCCCCCCACTCGCGCTTTGCCGTGGTTTCCCCCGGAGACGAAACCTTAGACAGGGGAGCCTTTATGGTTGGTAGGCTATGCAGATGCATGGTTAAAACTTATTGATTAAGAATTCGCGCAAAAATAACTTTCCCTATTTAGACGTTGATTGAGGCAGGATAGCATAGTTCCATTCTCCATGAAAAAATTCTCGCACAATCTGCACCTCATTAAAGTCTTTTTCCCTAACTTTTATGCCAGTTTTATAGTCATTTTTGTCCAATTCAGCTTGGATATTAAGTCCGGTATTAGTCGTAGTATGACTAATTAAATTTACGACAACTTCTTGACTTGTTAAAGGTCTACCTCTCCAGTTTTTTGTTATGTGACAAAACCTTCGATGTTCAATTTTATTCCATTTGCTTGTCCCGGGAGGCAAATGGGATACTTTGATGGTCAATCCGATTTCCGTCGCTAATTTTTGTAACTCACTTTTCCCTAATCTAATTCGATAGCCATTACTGCCACCAGAGTCAGCTGTTATCAGTATTTCTTTAGCTGCTGGATAAACTTTTTTTCCCATATTTTTCCACCATTGACGAATGGAAGCTACGGCTCTCTCAGCTGTATCATGACTTATTCCTACGTTGACCCATCCCGAGTTATCAGTTACATCATAAACGACCTCAGGAATTACTTTTCCTTGTTCTGGATCAGGAAAATCATGAATTTTAACTTGAAGTGGCTCTTTTTTTCGATGCCACTCTTGTCCTACGTTGCGATAATTTCCAATCAATTCTTTTTTTTTTGTATCTACTGAAATTACTGGCTGATTACGCTCTTGAAAATCTTTGACTTTCTCATTAATGTATTGAAATTGAGCATCTCTATCTTGATCAGATGAACCTTTCTCCTTCGGAGACGCTGCGCGAACCGAAGTTTTTCTATTACTCTGTAAACTATACCCTAATTGCTTCAACAATTTTGCCACCGTTCTTGGACTAATTTGATGTCCCATTTCTTTTAGAGCTTTGGCTAATTTTGCTGTACTTTTCGATGTCCAGAGTAACGGGGAACATGGATCGGGAGCATGTCACTTATGCAGAACATTTGTACGCTTATCTGGGTAATGGGTAATAGGTAATGGGTAATAGGTAATGGGTAATAGGTAATAGGGGGAGCATGTCAGAAATGCCGAATATTTTTACCATTACTATAGCCCCCGGGTTTAAGCTTGCTCTAATGGTACATAGTTGATCTGTTCTGCAACTAAGACCGGCTCAATAACAGAATTTTTGGTGTTTTGTCAAGTAGTTCATTTGTTCGGCAAATTTGACCTGCTCCCACATGGATCTCCACGAGTCGCTGGTGCAATTAATTTTTCTAAATCTTGAATTAATGTGTGGTCATTTTGCGATAGACTTTTGCGTCCACCTCCAGGTTTTCTCACTTTTCTGTGGATCTTAGTTGAGCTGATTATTTGATTTTGATTATCATCTTGAACAATTGGAACTTGTAGTTCTTGAATTCCCCTTTTAATGGTTTTACTTGATAATCCAGTCGCAAAAGCCACTGTTTTTATTCCTTCTTTCCCTAAAGATACTGCTTCAACTCCTGACCACAATCGTCTGAGTTTTTCATCCATGTATGGCATTAAAGCCTCAAATTTGGTTCTAATATCCTCAATTATTGACATTTTTCCCAGAAACAATCACTTCGATTCTATTGTCTCATTTTTAGACCCTTATCATAAACTTATTTCTGCGCAACTCCTAAGGCGAGCCTGTCTTACGGTAACTTGGCCGTAGGCCACGCTTGGCCGTAGGCCACGCCAAAGGCGAACGCGAACAAACCACTCGCTATTGCATCAAGACAATGCCAGTAAATTGGGAGTGCCCGTTTTCCAAGAATTACCCCCACCATAAACAAGTTTTTATAGCAGAAGTCAGAAGTCAGAAGTCAGAAGTCAGAAGTTAAACTCAAGCCAAACTGTAGTTTGAGACTTTTGTCATGTCCTAATTACCCTGGCGACTGCTATATCTTGCCATTGAGTTCTATCCAACACTAGATATAACCTCTATTTTTTGGGAGATTTATTAGAAATTATTGTTTGAATAATTGGTAACAAAATCAGAGCTCCTGAGTTCGACTGTAACTTGAAAAACCTTTGAAGATGACGACGGCGAATTTCGGACTTAATTGGTAAAGTAAAATGAGCGGCTAACCTTTCAATCTTAATCTGTTTATGGATTTGCAGTAGCAACAATAAAATTTATAAAGTGATTAATTGAGCCTCACTGAAGTATTGTGATAGGTGAGTAAGATATAGTTCAGGTAATATCATTTTTTGATCGGTCTGGCTCACAAGTTCAAGACCGATCTTTTTCTACCATCAATTCCTTAAAATCTCAATCTGGTTGGGTTTTCACGGGGTTGTCACCCCGTGAGGCTTTGATGGCTATAAATCCCGATCGAGCGTGAATTTATCCAGTTCTATTACTCGATTATTGGTTATCGAGTGGTGACAAAGGACTAATAACAACTGAAAGCGGTGGTATCCTGCGCTTTTTCAAAGCGCTAGGGAAGGCCCACCAAGAGAATGACTTACGAATTTGAGTCCAACTTGGTATTATTACTGGACTAGTGTTCTCGAATAACAGAGGCTTCATCGCTACCCTTTCGTTAAAGGAGTGGTAACGCCGCTCATCCGCGCGTTGCGATCAAAGATGCGGTGCGACCCCGCGCTTTTTCAAAGCTAAGGGTGAATGGGCACCAAGAGAGCGCTAGGAAACGCCCACCAAGAGAGGGAAGGCTCACTTCTCAAGTTGACACAATCTTTACACACTCTTTACAGAATTTTGAGATGATCCAGTGCAACTAGCCGTTACTAATGGTAAAACCCAAATAGTGGTGAACACATATCAAGAAATTACATATAGCATCTGTCAAAAGGTAAGCATTCAGCTATCAGCCATCAGCCTTTGGCCTTTGGCTACGCTACTTAAGGTGCTTATGGGCGATGGCCACCCTTGGCATTGGCCAAAGGCCACACTAAGGGAATGGCCACGCTAATTGAGGTGCGAACAGCTTTTGAATAAAAGAGGTAAGCATTTGGGCGTTGCGTCAGTCTTTGAATGAATAAGAGTAGAGTGGGCATCCTGCCCGCCCGGAAATGAAACGGGCAAGATCCCCGTTCCACGGCCAGATCCCCGTTCCACGGCCAGATCCCCGTTCCACGGCCAGATCCCCGTTCCACGGCCAGATCCCCGTTCCACGGCCAGATCCCCGTTCCACGGCCAGATCCCCATTCCACGGCCAGATGCCCATTCCACAGGTGCGCTTGACCTTGGCGAATTTAATTCTTAATGGGTCAAGGGCACCTTTAAATTCTCCCAAATCAGGTTTATTTTAAGCTGACAGCTGACAGCTGACGCCTGAATGCTTAGGTCAAAAGAGGTATATTTTTTAGTGTTCTGTGTTTATCCAAAATTTGTAAAGGACTAGGCTTACAGCAGGATTGTTCATGAGACTTTTGCTGGTAGAGGATGACAATGCTCTAGCTCTAACCTTGAGTAAAGTGTTGAGAGAGCAGAATTATATTGTAAATATTGCTGGAGATGGGGAAGAAGGTTGCGAGTATGCTCAAGCCTTTACCTATGACCTGATTGTGCTGGAAGTGGATTTACCCAAGCTCGATGGTATCAGCTTGTGTAAGCGACTACGGCAGGCAAGCTATGATAGAGGGATTTTGCTGTTGCTTTCTCAAGCAGCTACTGCTGAGCAAGTCAAGCTTAATGCTGAAGCTGATGATTATATTGTTAAACCCTTTACAGCCAAGAATCTGTTGACTCGAATTAGGACATTACTGCGTCACCACAGTGTTTCTGGATTAAGGCTACTGGAATGGGGTGATGTCTGCCTAGACCCGAGTACCTGTGAAGTAACTTATAAAGGTCAACTGCTCCATCTCTCACCAAAGGAATACGGTCTTCTAGAACTATTCTTGAGCCATCCGCGCCGAGTATTTAGTCAGAGTTTCATTCTCGGACATCTGTGGTCATTTGAAGACCCTCCTTCACCAGAAACAGTTAGGGCACATGTTAAGGGGTTAAGGCGCAAGCTCAAGAGTGTTGAAGCTGATGATATGATTGAAACTGTCTATGGTATGGGCTATCGCCTCAAGAGCTTACCGAGGAGCAAGAGAAAGAAACTCAAACCAACCCCAACCAGGTTCAATCAGCCTTGGGAGCGTTCTAAAGGAACCATGTGGCGTCAGTTTGCCACTTTAGAACAGGCAGTTAATGCTCTCGAAGCCGGACATCTTACTGAGGATCTGCGAAAACAAGCCCAGCAGCAAGTCCACAAGCTCGTTAGAGCTTTAGATAAGTTTGGCTTAGTGGAAGGATCACGGCTAGCCCAAACTATTGAGTACTGGCTACAGGAAGTCAGTATAACCAAGACAAGGAACTCCGGTAAAGGTAGATATCTGTCAAGACGCAGGAACTATGACAACCAAATAGAATTGCCTAGTCCTCAATTACAGCAGCTAACCTCCCCAACTAATATTCAAAATCTGGCATCTTTGGTAGCACTTCTGTCTGAAGAACTCCAGCAACCTCCATCACCATTCTCTGGTGATGTCAGTAGTGAGTTGGAAGATAATCCTAGCATTACTGTATTAAAAGACTCTGAACTAACCGAGGATGATAGATCAGAACCCCTGGCACCCGACCAATTCCCAAAAAAGCTTCCCTTGATTTTAGTTATCGATGGAGACGTGCAACTGACACAACAGTTGGAAAGAGAAGCAGTCAATTGGGATATGCAAGTAAAAGTTGTCCTAGATCCCAGGGAAGCCAGAGTTGTCATGGATCAAGAAATACCTGATGTTGTGCTACTGGACTTGATGTTTCCCAATTATCCAGAGGTCGGAATCGCACTCCTAAAATATTTCCAGAACCAATACCCTCAAATCCCAGTAATCGTTTCTACACAGCAAAATCGGTTTAGCGATCGCGTTGAGGTTGCTCGTCAGGGAGGAAGGGCGTTTTTATCCAAACCCGTTACCCCAATACAGTTACTAGAAACCGTTGAAGATGTCTTAAATCAAGACAGACCTTCCACCGCCAAAGTCCTGGCAGTAGACGATGATCCCCTAGTGCTCGAAAGTATACGACACTTCCTACAACCTTTAGGAGTGCAGATTATTACCTTAGAAGAACCCGATCAATTTTGGGAACAGCTCGAAGCGACAGGACCTGATCTACTGATTTTGGATTTAGACATGCCCCAATTCAATGGGATTGAACTGTGCCAAGTTGTGCGCAATGATCGCATCTGGCATGGATTACCTATCCTATTGCTTTGTGAACACCTAGACTCTGAAACAATTCACCGCATTTATCAAGCTGGAGCTGATGACTATATCTTTAAACCGATAACGAAATCCGAGTTAGTCACCCGTGTTTTCCATCGTCTAGAGCGTACCAAACTGCTCCGTAGTTTAGGAGAAACTGACCAATTAACTGGTGTGGCTAATCGTCGTCAATCTACCATAGAATTTAACCGATTACTGCGCTTATCCCAACGGTACCATCAACCTCTTTGCTATGCCTTATTGGATTTAAACAACTTAAAGCAGGTGAATGAGCAATTTGGTCATGTGATGGGAGATAGAATGCTTAGGCGGTTGGGACAAATCTTGCGGCAAAAGTTTCGCAGCGAGGATATAGTTGCCCGCTGGGGAGGTAAGGAGTTCTTCATCGGGATGTATGGTCTCAATCGACAGGCTGGGGTCAGAAGGCTCCAAGAAATTTTGGAGACTGTTAGTGAAGAATTTGATGACTGTGATCTAGTGCAGGTAACATTTAGTGCTGGGGTGGCAGAGTACCCTGAGGATGGCACAGACATCGAAAGCCTCTATCGAGCCGCTGATGAGGCTATTGAGCGAGCCAAAGCCACTGGTCAAGATTGTGTATTCCCAGCTCAATCCCTAGCTGGAAAGATCAGTCAGTAGTAATTTTTCAGTAGTAATTTTTCAGTAGGTGAGCAAAGCTTTCTGAGCCTTACACCAAGCTGATTTTGATCCATTAAACCCAATTGCTACTAGGTAGGACGTGAAAAATGGAACCGATACATTCACATTTTATTTACAACTTACTCGACTATTTCACAATTGGCTCTAATATAAAGATACTTTAAAGATTATCGGTTCAAAGATATTGATCTTTGATTTGGAGTTAGGCTCAAAAGTATAAAGCTTGAGAGTAGCCATCAAGCATAGGTCATTTTTATGACCTCATTAGGGTGTAAAGCTTATTTAGTCGAATCCGACAATAGTTCAGCAAGAGCGAAAGTGCAGACTTTCCGTCGGAATCGACGTTCATTGATCCAAGTCGCAAACCTTCGTTGCTTTGTTTCTAATCCGAATATTGGGTGGGAAGTCAGGCAATAGTAGTTTGGCGGTTTGATCCCGCGATTTTTCAAACCGTGGAACCCCACGCTTTTTTAAAGCGTTAGGGAATGCGCACCAAGAGATTGATTTTTGTGGGCTTTCATCTGAAGGGGGAATCTAATCTCAAAAAAATAGGTTGCAGCCCATAGAGTTTGTAGGGCTTACCCTGAATGGATTCTCGTACAGATATGATGCCCTTATGGGAAGCCGCTTTCGCGCCCATAGGCGTTGTTGTTCTTCTTTGAGGTGGCTTTTGGCTAGAGTAGCCCTTGCCATTAAGTATAGCCATTCAATGAAGGGTAACGTAGGTTGTGGATGCACAGCCTATTGGCGAACGCGTCAGTTGAAAGATTTTGATCCAACCCTAGTAAGCAATTACTGATCAGAGTCTAACTAAAAAATCAAGCCTTACCAATAGGGTATAGAACAGGGTATACAACCGTTTATAGCCTATGAATGTGCTTTTCCCCTCGCGTGTTAAATATAAAATTTGTTGGAAAATTTATCTGCCCATAGCAATAATTTTGGTATTCCAGATCTTAAGGTAGAAGCGTTTTAGGAAAACTTTTTACCAATCTTAACATCGCTACCACCTAATCAATTGAGGGGTCTGACCTTTCGGAAACTGTTACCAATTATTGTTTCTCTCAAGAGGATTAATAAATTGATATGGGATTTAATTTCAAATTAACAAGCCACTCAGGTCATAAAACGTTGACTTTGACTTTTAAAAATGATTTCCAGGTGTTTTTTTAACAAATCTTAATATATTATAAATTAGTAATTTCCGCTAACCCTTTAGTATGAAGCCAATTAACAATTATGTCTGTTACAGGCCATTTAACCGATATTTCCCTACCAGAAGTGTTTCAGTTTATCGCCCAGGGACAAAAAACTGGTTTGCTAAGGTTGCTTCCCTTGCCAATAAACCAAGCAACCCCTAGGAGGATTCATTATATTTGGGTATATCAGGGTCACCTGGTGGCAGCTGCAGATCGGTTAGACAATCAAGGTTTGGTATCGCTGATTGTTGAACACTGCGGGGTTAGCGAACGGGTAATTGCTAAGTTAGCTCAGCTGTGTGCCATAGATAAACCTCTGGGTTTATGCCTCAGAACTCAGGGTGCTTTACAAGGTGAACAATTAAAACAGCTATTTCGAATGCAAATTCTACAGCATGTGTGTGCTTTGTTTCAGCTCAGAGATGGTCAGTTTAACTTTGAACAGAATGTACCCATACCAACACGAGAAATGACGGGTTTGAGTATACCAACAAAAATAGCTATGTTGAAAGGATTGCGATCGCTCCGCAACTGGCAAGCTCTGGCAGATAAATTACCTGACCCCAATGGCGGTTTGGTCAGTATCAACGGTGGTCAACCTAAATACAGTTTGGATTCTATAGAGTGGCAAGTTTGGGAGTACACAAATGGCAATGTTTCTCTCAAGAGAATTGCAAGGCAACTGAGATTACCAGTAGAAAAAGTGCAACAAGTTGCTTTTAGACTAATCACAACAGGTTTAGTAGAAGAAGTTCCCTTATTGGTTAGCAACTTATGTGACCTATCTACATTGACCTGACGGTCAAGTGTGGTTTTTTGAGCCCTTTTTAAACGGGATAAAAACTTCCTTAAAGTACTACTTAAAGGTAATATTAATTGTGGAGGTAAGCACAACTGTATTCCCTCAGAGCGCTTTTTAGAGTTGGAAACATATCCAGAATTGCTAGCGCTTTGGTTGATTGCTCAGTTGATATCACCGTTAATCCAAAGCTGGAAATCGTAATCAAACTAGTCTTGAATACTACAATCATTTCTTTGGCACTCATCTCGATAAGAAAAGAGTTGAGACTTAGAGGCAGGGTTTTACTCAAACACTACGTATCCAGCTTCTTCAGCTACGTTTCCAACTATTGAAAAGAACTTTCACCCATCAGCATCAAGGGACGATGTTATTTAATTCCAACTTAGCACTTTGTGGTTCTGGTCAACGGCATAGCATTATAGCACAACATCTTTGCTCCGATCAAAAAAACCAAACCTCTGTCTGGGATTGATGAGGGGCTGAGTGCTCAAAGGTTGCGTCCGCACCTTGAAAGCCCGGTCCGCTGGCTAACCTACTCCTTCTGCTTGTCCTAAGGACTCTCGGCTTTAGTAAACAGAAGGCAACTCCCAGGGTGACACGTGGGGCTGATCGCGGTTCAGCTAAAACTTGGATTGTGCCGCACAAACCATCTAACACTATATAATTTATTGTCACTCATAGTTGACACTCTCAAGGTGCTCTCTTGGTTTTAATTACCCGACATGTCCCTTAATGGTTACCTAAGCGACTTATACTTGCCAGAACTTTTTCAGTTTCTAGAGAAAGGAAAGAAAACTGGTTGGCTCAGAATTACTGCCTTACCCAGAGTTTCTGGATACCGGCGACCAGTTCATCACTTTTGGGTTTACCAGGGTCGGATTGTGGCAGCAGCTAATCGATTGGACCATCAGGGTTTAATTGTCCTGATTGCTCAACATCAGTGGGTTAAACACAGTATAGTCACTACACTAGCTCAGTCATGTACTCCCAATCAGCCACTTGGTTTATATCTCCAAAGTCAAGGTATTGTACAAACTGCACAACTAAAATGGTTGTTTCAGATTCAAATACAACGGCAAGTGTGTCCTTTGTTTGAACTGAAAGATGGTCGATTTAAATTCGAGCAGAACGTGCCGATCCCAATCCTGGAAATGACCGGTTTAAGTATACCGGCAACAGAAGCGACATTGATCGGGTTAAGGGAACTGCACCACTGGGAGGCTTTGGCTGAGCAATTGCCTGACCCTGATTGGGGTTTAGTCAGTACCATCTGCGATCCACCCCAATCCCATTATCGACTCAACGTTTTAGAATGCAAAGTGTGGAATTATACAACAGGCAAAGTTTCTCTGAAAGCGATCGCAAAGCAGCTGAAACTACCAGTAGCACAAGTAAGGCAGATTGCGTTTAGGTTAATCACAGTGGGTCTTGCACAAGCAAGACCTTTGTTGAAGGATACTTCTCATCAAAACTTAGACAAATCTAGACAAAAGCAAATTGCTCTCGACAAACAAAAATATCCATTCGTTAGCTTCCGCCGCAATTCATCCCAGGTCCGAAAGCAGTAGCGTCGGCGTCGGATGAGCGGACAGGGCTGCGGCTATCGCATCTTATTTTTGTACATGCTGGCGAGGTGAGGATTTCAGCAATCGAGTCCGGTTTTTAATCAATTGATGAAATCCTTACTGGATAAGGGTTTTGGAATTTAGATGGGGTTTGCCTCTGAAAGCGTCATAAACTGACGTTTTGTGTAAGTTTGATCGAACAGTTCAAAGATAAATATCTTCTCCTTGCTCTGTGAAGCGAACATCTTTAATATTCAACTGAGAGTTAGCAGTAAGAGTTTTACGCAAACTACCGAAAAGGGCAAATTGCTCACAAGTGGAGAGGGAGACAAACTGCCGCTGGGAATCTGGTGATAGGCGCAAATCGACGGTAGCCACACCAGTATTGGCATTGACCTTCACGCGGTATCCCGATACATTAAAGTCACTGGAGTTACCAGTCTCTAAAACTTTTCCTATAACTGTATTTACTGGATTTCCTACTGGTACAGCTACCTGTTCAGATACCAGAGACTGACACTGACTGTCAGCCCGATAGACATTAAGAATTACTCCGTTAGCTCGATTGCTATTATTATTACCTTGGCTGACTGTAGCCTTAAGCGCGACCTTACCAACCTTGGTTCCTGGTTGAGTTTCTTCCGTAGGTACAGTAATCTTAGGTAGAGTAGTATTAGAGGGTGCTACACCAGTGGTAGAGCTAGCCTCGGTGGCTGGTTCAGCAGATAGATTCGCTACAGGAGTTTTCTGGGAACCAGGATTGTTATCACTCACCAAACCATAGCTACTGAAACCAACGACAATTGCTCCAATCGCAACAGGAGCTAGATAGTGTTGAAAACTTTTCATTTGGCTTCGCTCAAAACAATGCTTCTAGCTGTTGTCTAAAGCAACAGTTACATCAATCAATATTCAAGGTAGAGCGTGGTTGATCAGGATAAAACAGTTAAAAAATAGAAACTAGAAAATAAAAATTGAAATCATTTTCACGCTTATATCCCAATTCTGGGGCATTAGGGCTATACATCAATTTAATCTGGCCATCTCCCGACACTGCCAACACTCTCGACACTCGTGACACTCCCGAGCTCCCCATCTGTATCTATAGTCCTACTTTGAAGAATTGGTATTAACTATGGGGGAGGTTAGTAAACAGCTAGAGAAAATGTCGCAGAGTCTACCAAAAACTCTGATTATTTGTTAAACTTAAATTACGGTAACACCGACAGGGATTATTATGTAACTTAAATTAAAGCCGAAAACCAAGGGTTTAGTAGTTGCGCTCTCTATCCCGGTGTTAGACTTTTTTGACATTTTTATGGCGCTCGCGGGATATTCCGTCAGAGAAGCGCGGAGATACCCCCTGGATGCTATTGCATCTGGCATTGGCGAGCCATAATTTGCCTTTGGTAGGTTTTGGTAGCTAAAAAGTATCGGTTAAACCCAGCTATCCTGTTGTAATAGCCTTGCTATCGTGACATACTCCTACACTGAGTCTTAGAGTTCAGTGTAGGCTTCTTGCCAACTCCACCCAACGGTTAGGATACAAGGCCGTAGGCCACGCGGGGCGCGTTCGGCAAGCTTTATTAACGACACGGGATGCCCCGACCCACCGGAACAATACAACTCGTTCTATTTTTTAGGCACGCAGGTGGCGGTTAGCTCTTAATTTGTTTTCCCTGCTATCTTCATTATAGATGAAAATAAAAAAACAAAGTTCCGCCTCCGCCATTCATCCCACGCCCACCTTTGGTACGGATATGGGGCATAAGCGCGGATCAAGCTAAAAGAAGTTCCCCTAATAGGACATCCCCGATTCAATCAACCATGACTAAACAACCAGCCCGAATCTGCATTCTCGGTGGAGGCTTTGGGGGTCTCTATACAGCCCTACGCTTAAGCCAGCTGCCTTGGGAAAAGCCCCAACAACCAGAAATTGTCTTGGTTGATCAAAATGATCGGTTCTTATTCTCACCGCTGTTGTATGAACTGATCACCAGCGAACTACAAACCTGGGAAATTGCTCCACCCTATGAAGAACTGTTAGCAAACACAGGTGTACGGTTTACTCAGGCAGCGGTAGCAGGCATTGATGTAGAACAGCAGCAGGTACAGTTAGAGACTGGATCGGAATTTCAGTATGATCGCCTGGTGTTAGCCCTAGGTGGAGAAACCCCTCTAGAGCAGTTGCCTGGGGTGGCTGAGTATGCTATCCCGTTCCGAACTATTACTGATGCCTATCACCTGGAAGAACGCTTACGGATTTTGGAAGAATCCGATACAGATAAAATCCGGATCGCTATAGTTGGTGCAGGTTACTCTGGTGTGGAACTAGCTTGCCATCTAGCCGAACGGTTGGGAGAGCGCGGAAGGTTGCGGTTGATTGAACTCGGTGATGTGATTTTAAGAACATCAACGGACTTTAACCGAGAAGCAGCACGCAAAGCTTTGAATGAACAGAAAGTCTGGATTGATTTGGAAACCAGTGTTGAGTCCATTGGACCTGACACCATTTCTCTGTTGTATAAAGGACAGGTGGATACTATTCCCGTAGATTTGGTGCTGTGGACAGTAGGAACAAGAGTGACACCAGTTGTGCGATCGCTTCCGCTCAAACAAAACCACCGTGGTCAGCTGACTACCACCCACAGGTTACAAGCGGTTGACCATCCCGAAATTTTTGCCCTAGGTGATCTAGCCGATTGCCGAGATGCTGATAATCAACCAGTTCCCAATACAGCTCAATCCGCTTTTCAGCAAGCCGATTATGTGGGTTGGAATGTCTGGGCTTCTTTAACTGGGCGTCCCCTGCTGCCCTTCCGTTACCAGCAGTTGGGAGAGATGATGACTTTGGGGAAAGACAATGCAACTCTGAGTGGTTTAGGTCTGAAGCTGGATGGTCCTTTAGCCCACATAGTACGCCGACTTGCCTATCTTTATCGGATGCCAACTATAGAGCACCAACTGAAAGTGGGCATGAACTGGATTACTCGACCATTAACTGATATTCTGTCTGGAACATAAAGGCATATAGCAGTCCTAAATGATTCGTGAAATATATTGGCCAAAGCAATTGCTATAACCCTTTACCAGCAACGATTCCAGATTTTTATCATTTTACAAATGATTTAGGATTGCTATAGATACAGGAAAATGGAAAATTGAAATTAAATGAACAATTAACCATTAACAATTAACCATTAACCATGGAAAAACCGCGAGTAATTTTTCTAGATGCTGTCGGTACCCTATTTGGTGTTCAAGGGAGTGTAGGGGAAGTTTATAGTGCGATCGCTAATCAATTTGGGGTTACAGTACCTGCTTCAGCTTTGGACAAAGCCTTTGTCAAAGCCTTCGCCTCAGCAGAACCAGCGGTTTTTCCAGAAACAGATCCTGAAGAAATTCCCCAGCGAGAATTTGAATGGTGGTGGGTGATTGCCTCCCGCACCTTTGAACAAGTTGGTGTACTTGACCAGTTCACCGATTTCATTGATTTTTTTGACGAACTGTATGGCCACTTTGCCACTGCTCAACCTTGGTTCATTTATCCCGATGTTATCCCAGCGCTGAAAGCATGGCAGCATATTGGTATTGAGTTGGGTGTCGTCTCAAATTTTGATTCCCGTCTCCATCTTGTCTTAAAAGCCCTAAAATTAGAAGAATTTTTCTCCTCCATCACAATTTCTACCCAAACTGGCTTTGCCAAGCCTGATCCACAGATTTTTGCTGCTGCTTTACAAAAACATCACTGTACTGCTCAGGAGGCTTTTCATATTGGTGATAGTTTTCAAGAAGACTATCAGGGCGCTCAGGCAGCTCGGTTGAGAGCATTTTTGATCAAGCGCAAACCAATCACTTAACCATTACGCGATGCTCCTAGGTCGCCGCTACGCGAACGCATCTATTGGTTGCCACACCAGTGTCTGCTTGATAGCCGCTGCTCTGGTATAATTTGACTATTTCTTTGAGGAGACTGGCTGCTAACTGTGAATTCTTGGTTCTGGGTAAAGGCTAACCAGCAACTCACTTTCTTTAACTGCTAACTCATCCAACCGCTGATCTACTAGTACTCGCTCAAAATAGGTATCAGCCAGTACCCAGTAAACACCATAGTGACGAGCCTCAGATGCCATCAAGCTATGATAAAATTTTGCTAAAGATGGATCACAACAGTGAGTTGCTAGTAATCCCAAACGTTCGTGAGAACGAGCCTCGATCAGTCCAGCAACTAGTAAAGAATCCAACAACCGTTCTGGTTCGTTTCGGCGAATCTGAGCTTTCAATCCAGCTCCATAGGGTGGTGAAGAAAGGGGACCTAAGGGAATGCTACGTCTTTCTAGCCACTGGTTAACTTGCTCGAAGTGTTCTAGTTCCTCACGGGCAATGACCGTCAGTTGACGCACCAGTTTACTGTAGGATGGGTAGCGAAACATTAAATTCAGTGCTACTCCAGCCGCTTTACGTTCACAATGGGAATGGTCGAGTAAAATAACATCAAGGTTTGCAAGGGCTTGCTCGATCCAAGCCTGGCTAGTAGGGTGTTTCAGGGTATTAATCAAAGGCAGAGCAGAAGAAGACACGGTTTTTGTTCAAATCAAACAAATCAAAGTAGTTGGCTTGTTCATTGCAAACAGGCTTTGGGATCGGTAGGCGATGCTATTAATTTTAACTGAATCGTGTCAATCCTCGTCTTGTTAAGGCGCAGGTGTAATCCCGTCAAAAACTGGGTTCAATACCCGCTTTTGTAGCAACAAGTTGGGTCGTAAACCCCGACTTAACCGTAGCAAATCCGGGTAGTTCATGATAAATTTACATAGACACTACACATAAATACTTATAAGACAAGTTAAACTAGCTACTTGAGCCTATTCCTCAAAACTATTACACTTAACGACTCTATTCAGGAATAGGAAATATCTTAAAAGGAAGACCACTCTCACAGAATCGGTGCATATATCTACAAATAGGTATGAGGCTAATGGTATTAGGTATTAGCTACAACAAAAGCAGTTGATAGCCTCTGTGCTTGAGGAGGGCTGCTTCATACGCTGGTCAGAACCCGCTTAGCCATTTAACCTAGAAATCTGATGCCTAAAGCCATTAACCTTAAATTTTATATGAAGGGATCTACCTGATATTTAACGAAATTAGATTTGGATAAGTAAAGTAATGACCCACCGTCGTATTGTTATCGGTGACGTTCATGGTCACTATAATCCTCTTATGACCTTATTGGATGCGATCGCACCCACTAGTGACGACACCGTTTATTTTCTCGGAGACTTGATTGATCGAGGACCGATGAGTGCTCAGGTTGTGGAATTTGTCAAGCAAAATGCTCACCCCTGTTTATTAGGTAATCATGAGCTGATGTTACTAGAAATTATCGGTAACAATTCAGTACCTAACTCAACACGACAAGCCTGGCTCTATAGTGGTGGTGAAACTACTATCAACAGCTATGGTGGAAAAGTCTGCCAAGATCACCTAGATTGGATCAAAACACTGCCAACCTACATTGATTTAGGAGATACCTGGCTAGTTCATGCCGGGGTTAATCCTCGCATGACCATTGAGGAGCAAACCGTTGAGCAATTTTGTTGGATTCGGGATGAATTTCACAGTATGCGTGAACCTTACTTTCTCGACAAGCTGATCATCACCGGTCACACCATGACTTTCACCTTACCAGGAGTGGCTCCCGGTACAATAGCCCAAGGTTGTGGTTGGCTAGATATAGACACTGGTGCTTATCATCCCAAAAGTGGTTGGATGACAGGTCTAGACATTACCAATAATCTTGTTTATCAAGTTAACGTCTTTCGGGGTTATGTTCGCCAATTCCCCTTGGAAGAAGCCGTGACCAAGATAGAACCTAGTAAAATATGCCGACGTCAAGTGTTGATTACCTCCTGACGGTTCTAGAGGTTAACAAAAAAACTATTGGGCAAGCTTGCGGCTCTTGAGCTAGCTGTGCTGATCTGAGCACTCGCCCTCTACGACCTGTTGTCCTTTTGAGGGCAGCTTTTTTCTGGTTGCGGACTGCACGAGTTTTGTTTTTGTAAGCCCGATTGTTTAATCCATCACCAACATAGGCACGATTTGAATCGATAGACTGCTCCAAGGAATCAATTCGGTCTGCTGTTGACGGATGAGTACTCAAAAACCCTGGAATAAAGCCTCTTTGCTTGAGTAGTTTTTTCATAAAGTCTACTGATCCTATCGGAGCATAGCCTGCTTGTTTTAAGTTCTTGATACCTAGTTCATCCGCTTGAAATTCATGCTGACGACTGTTGGGACGACGTAGTGCTAATTCCACGCCCAGATTAACCATCGTGTTGCTATCAACTCCAGCCGCTTCTGCTAAACCTCTAGCGATCGCGGCTTGCTTAATTTGCTGGATACTATGACGACCTACGATATGACCAATCTCATGAGCCATTACACTTGCCAGTTGAGCTTCATTGTCTGCTGCTGCGATTAAACCCGTGTTAATATAAACAAATCCTCCCATGGTAGCGAAGGCATTAATATTACCATCATCGACCACCTGGAATGTATAGTTAATGTTTGGACGTTCGCTCCTTTTAGCTAGTCGCTGACCAATTTGATCAACATAGCGATTAATTTCCCGATTGCGATAGAGCTTAAATTGCTTTCCAACAAGTTGCTGATTAATTTGCTGACCAATTTGGACTTCCTGTTGATCAGACATATTAGATAACTGGATAATCTGAATACCACGCAATAGCAGCTCTAACCAAGGAACCCCTTGGGCGATCTGGGCTGTTCCCACCACCAGACTCAGGGATAGAAGCATGCTGATTAACGGATATAACAAATGACGTCGATAACGGGAGTAAATCGATAATATATTGCTGAACATAGCAAAATTATGAATTATTAAATCGAAAAGAGATTATTTTAGCTATTATCCCTTTTTCCACTGGAAAAAGGGTTTGCAGCCATGGCTTGCTGTAGAGGAGCCTTGTCTTTAACATCATAAGTCAACTCTCTACTAGGAGTTGTCTGCCATAATTACTGACCAGTAGCATTCCTCGTTATGGTTGAACCCCAAATAGGGTAATATGTTCCACAGACGAACCTGGTGTTTGTTATTCTCACTCACCAGTTATGGATAACTCTAATTATAGGTATTAGGTAGATCAAAAGCAGTTAACAGCCGATATCCTTTAATAGGAGCCCTTCATAACTAGGTTATAAACCCCTTAGCCATTCAACCTAGAGCCAGGGAACCTTAAGGAGTTATCTTTACACTATACAATTTTCACAAAAACAGAGAAGATAATAAACGAGAGTTAGCCACCTAATTTATTGGGTGGCCAGCGAACGCGCCCCGCGTGGCCAAAGGCCAGCGCCCCGGGATTTATCCCGGCTACCGTGTTAGAATAGAAGGACGAGTAAGAACAAGGTTGGTTACGTTGATTTTTTGCGCTTTTCGGTGAGATTCCGACCAGTAAGAGACGGGGTTAATCCTACTCCTCAAGGAACAGGTAAGTAACGCAGCAAAAAGTAGTGACTTATTGCCCTAATTTGTTTGGTACAACCACTCCGAAAGTTTTTTTAAATCAAAAGTAAATCCACAGGTTAACTTTTTTGTTAATCCGTTCGCGTAGCGTGGCCTACGGCCAGGGAGGTAGGGCATCTTTGAGTGTGCCGCAACGATACAGGTAGGTTCTCCTAGTCGGTATCGTAAGCGTCGTGGAGAGGCGCGACCCAAGGCGAATCAGATTCGCCATTGGAAAGCGCGCCAAGCGCGGTTTTAATCCGCGTAACGACATCAACTTAGAATCCCCGTCTTTTCAAAGCGGGGAGAACTCAAACCTAAGCAAGTTTATGGCTATTGTAGATTCTAAAGGACGTTTGTTTGGCAAGGTGAGCATTATCGACTTCGGTGCTGCCTTGGTGATTTTGTTGGTAGTTGTAGGAATCTTCTTCTTTCCTGGTGAGTCTGGTTCCGTTGCCCAACTCAATAGCACCAAACCAGTAGAAGTAGATGTTATTGTCCGGGGGTTAAGCTTGCTTGAACCAGATGTGTTGGTCAATCAGTTGGAGGAGACCAAGAAGACTAATATTGTGATTCGTAAGCAACCCTATGGTCAGGTTGACGTCAAATCCGTCAAAATTCTGCGTAGAAGTGTCCTGGTGCCACAACCAGATGGCTCTATCAAAGAACTACCAGATCCCAGACCTAGCTTTTATGGAATTAATATGTTACTCACCTTAGGTGGTAAAGCAACAATCACCAAAGATGGAGTAGTCCTAGGCAATAGCAAGATTAAAATTGGTACCCCAGTAGAGTTAGAAGGTAGAGATTATAACTTCAACGCCAGTGTTATTAATGTCAGAGTAAATTGACACTCCTCTGCCTAAAGGCGAGAGGATTCTTGCTTCAATGGGATTCCAACGAATTTACCCTCAGCAAGCATCTTCACCGTATGCCCTACGGCTGTTAATCCTCTAATTGCCACTACCTGAGCTGCTGCTATATCTCTATTCGTTGTATAGCCACAGGCAGAGCAAATGTGAGTACGTTGTGAAAGCTCTTTCTTTCCCGTTTCTGTCAAACAATTAGGACAAATCTGGCTGGTTTTACGTGCATCTACTTTCTGGAAATACACCCCACGCTTAAAACAAGTTTGTGCCAATATCTTGAAAAATTGGCCAAACCCAGCATCTAAGCAGTGTTTCCCTAATATTCCACGGGATAGCCCCACCAGATTCAAATCTTCTACAAATATCATCCCTGCATGATCGCACAGATGATGGCAAAGCTTCCTGTGCCAATCTTTACGGCAATTGGCTACATACTCGTGTAGTTTTGCTACCTTTTTTTGTGCGCGCCTCCAATTCTTCGAGCCTATAGGTTTCCTGGAAACACGCTTTTGCAGCAATTTCAGCTTGCGTTCGGCATCACCCAGGAACCTCGGACGCTTGATTAAAAGACCGCTAGAAGTAGCAATAAAACTAGTTAATCCTACATCAATTCCTACTGCTTCACCATGGGGTATTGGTTGAGGTAAATCAACATTCCATTGAATGGTTAGCATGACGTACCAACCGGAAACCCGTTTAACTATACGAGCTTGCTTGATTTGAGCATCATTAGGAATTTCTCGTGACTGACGGAATTTTACCCAACCAATTACAGGCAATTTCACTAACCCATGTTCTAATCTTTTCCCTTTCATTTGAGGAAAAACAAAAGACCTCATTCTGCCTTTTTTCTTGAATCGGGGGAATCCAGCGTTACGCTCCCACATGTTGGTGAAAGCTGTTTCAACTCTTTTTAAAGTTTGCTGCAACACTTGAGATTGGATCTTTTTGAGTTCAAGGTTCTGTTTTTTGGCAGCCGTCAAAGATTTACACTGACTTGCATAGGTAGGACGCGGTGTGTCAGCGGGAATGATGTAGCAACTACGGAGGCGGCAAGAATTAATCTGACAACTACGAGATTTGTACCAATCCTTCCTTTCCGCTAAAGCGTAGTTGTATACCAAGCGAGTTATCTCAAGCCACTCATCAAAGATTTTTGATTGTTGTTTGGTAGGTTTGAGCTTGAACTCGTAGGTGAGATTAAACATTTGCTTTTCCTCCTTGCCTTCTATAATAGCCATTATATTATCTACCGTCAATACGAAAGATAACAAAACCCCGTTGTTCGCGTTCGCCTTTGGCGTGGCCTACGGCCAAGCGTCGCCTTTGGCGATAGTTACCGTAAGATAGTGGAGCCTTTAGAGTCGGCAGGCTATGCATAAAAGAGGTGCGACCCGTGGCGAATTTAATAATTAGATGCGGAAAGCGCACCTTTGGTTAAAACTTATTGATTAAGGCTCCACTATATAAGGTTTCTATCCAGCGAAGGACGGGGCTTTAAACCCAAAATTTTTGGGAATCACGAGTGATGGGGTGAATTGAACTAATCATTTATCCCATACACCCCACCATCGGGCAGCCGCAAGGGAGAGCTTTAGCTCATTTAGTATCAGCTTTTTCCACCGAAGCATCATTGATTCCCAGGGTAAGCCTTAGAGGTTTCCGGTAAGGATAGGCTCTAGCAACTTGCCGGTAAACGTCATAATTAGTAGGTAGTGTCACTGTCTGTGCCCCCTCTTGATAGGTGATATCGTATTTAACTGTACGCAACAGCTCTGGCTTGCTAGGCTTATGATGAAGTGGCTGACGCTGTTCTACCTCATCAATGGTTGGTTTTGGTGGGACAACTGGCCACCATAACCCCTTGTCATCAGGTCCTGTTACAGCACCTTCTGGTTTCTCACCATTGCGGTTGACTACGGACTTGGAAGCAAACTCCTCAACATCGGGATCTCTATCAGTTGTTGAATTAAGAGAATACTCAACTCGCCAGGTTAAGGTGGTTAGTGCTGTAGCTTCATACTCAGTAATAATCACAGTGTTACAACTGCTAAGCGCTACTGCTACACAAAAGCCGATCAACATCAAAATAATCTGGCGACGCCGCAAAATGCGATCAAGTAGGACATGGAAACTAGTCAAATTCACTCCACCCCATCCAAACTTACGACTAAATGCAATTTGCTCCCCTATACCCTATTCTGTACCAAATTCTCAAACCTGCCTTTCCCAATTGCCTGTGGTCAGGAGCAACGAATTCACCTGCGATCGCACTCACCTTCGATGATGGACCCCATCCACAGTACACTCCCAAGTTACTGCAAGTCTTAGACCGCTACCAAGTCAGAGCCAGTTTTTTCTGGTTGGGCGTTTGCGTACACCAAGCCCCCAGTGTCGCTAGAGAGGTTTACCAACAAGGTCACTGGTTAGGACTTCATGGATATTACCATCAGTCTTTTCCCTTTTTAAAACGGGATGCCCTTCAGCAGAGTTTGCTCCTTACCCAAGACGCGATCGCTCAAGCTTGTCAGATTCACCCAGACAAGGTAAAAGACGTTCGTCCCCCTAACGGATTATTTACACCCCGAACCTTGAATATACTGCACCAGTGGAACTATAGATCAGTAATGTGGAGTGTTGTTCCAGAAGACTGGAAACGTCCTGGTGTCAGTATAATCGTGGAGAGAGTCCTAAAGCAGGTTCAAAACGGTTCCCTGATCGTCCTACATGATGGTTATTATGGAGGACAAGATGTGGTTGAAACTACGGCTGAGTTAATTCCTCAGCTATTGAACCAAGGTTACAAATTTGTTAGCATTGACCAGCTATGGCAGGAAAATTAGTAGTTTTGTTAATTGAGTTAGGCTTTTCTGACTCACCGCACCGTAAACTCCTAGAAAAACTGCTTTGCTAGACGCTTCCGGTTTTCCATCTCATTACTCCTGTAGTGAACTACTTAATCCAATTACCTACTCTATATACTTCATATAGAGTATACTATCCATTTTAACGCTATATGTAGTGCTCAGCTAATCTGATAAATTTTCAAAAAAATGAGCAAACTGTAAAAATTAAAATTAGAAATTAAAATAATGATCAACCGAAAGCTCCATCGGACGAGGAGACTTGCTTCCCCTACGCAATGTTCCCATCGTCTTTCTCTAGATTATTTCCGATGCCCTGATTCACCATTCCCTTACGCAGGAATACCGAATTAGGAGCTGGTTAAATCAACTTACTTGGCAGTACTTTCACTTAGCGTGTTACTACATTGGCTAGGAAAATGTATTACAAAAGTAATACTAAATAATCATTACCTAGACCCATAGCTTGTCAATGGTTATCATACAGGACAAGTTAATTAACCTAGTGAAGTTCAACTGTCGGGTTTTATAGAACATTAGTACTAAACTAGTGACTATATTCTAGGCATAAAGGAAAGTGGGTACTTATTGCTACACTTTCTCAAAGCTTTTGACCAGATAAATAAGCTAAATTTTTCAGATAAACACTAGAGCAAAATTTTGTAAATAAGGCTACAATCAAAAAGTCTTCCCAAAATTCAGTATTAACACTTAAATGGATAGTAGATTCACTGCAAGTTAAGTCCAAGGAAATAGAGTCGATCTAATTCCTACGGCTGAAGCGATTCGACCCACCATAGGGTGCAACAAACAAGGTTCTCACTGACTAAGCCATCTTAAGTAGATCAACGGACATCATCTACTGGTCTGAAACTGAAGGAGCATGAGGAAAAAACATGACCCAGGCAAATGAATTACTCGCAACAATCGCTCAACCTCAGAGCGATTTAGAAGTCTTGATTGAGGATGACGTGAACCGAGATGATTTGGTGGACGCTCAACCTGACGAGGAAAATAGTAAGCCTGGTAAGGGGCGATCTAACCGTCGCCGAACCCAAAGCAAAAAGAAGCACTATACAGAAGATTCAATTCGCCTCTATTTGCAGGAAATTGGCAGGATTCGTCTACTCAGAGCTGATGAAGAAATTGAATTAGCCCGTAAAATTGCTGATTTGTTGGAATTAGAACGAGTGCGGGAGCGCTTGTCTGAGCAGTTAGAGCGGGAACCTGGAGATCGGGAATGGGCAACAGAGGTCGATATGGAGCTGCCAGCTTTCCGTTACCGCTTACACGTCGGTCGGCGGGCTAAGGAAAAAATGGTGCAGTCTAACCTCCGTTTGGTGGTTTCCATCGCCAAGAAATACATGAATCGAGGACTCTCATTCCAAGACTTGATTCAAGAAGGTTCTCTAGGTTTAATCCGGGCTGCGGAAAAATTTGACCACGAAAAAGGCTACAAGTTTTCTACCTATGCTACCTGGTGGATTCGTCAAGCTATTACTCGTGCTATTGCTGACCAGTCCCGGACTATCCGCTTACCCGTTCACCTTTATGAAACCATCTCGCGGATCAAGAAAACCACTAAACTTCTTTCTCAAGAAATGGGTCGCAAGCCCACAGAAGAGGAAATTGCAGATCGGATGGAAATGACCATCGAGAAGTTGCGATTCATTGCCAAATCAGCTCAACTTCCCATCTCCTTAGAAACGCCTATTGGTAAAGAAGAAGACTCCCGCTTGGGAGACTTTATTGAAGCCGATGGTGAAACCCCAGAAGATCAGGTTTCCAAAAATCTACTCCGGGAAGACCTAGAAAGTGTCCTTGATACCCTTAGTCCCCGGGAACGTGACGTACTGCGTCTACGCTATGGATTAGATGATGGACGGATGAAGACTTTGGAAGAAATCGGCCAAATCTTCAACGTCACGCGGGAACGGATTCGACAAATTGAAGCCAAAGCCCTTCGCAAACTACGCCATCCAAATCGCAATAGCATTCTCAAGGAATATATCCGATAGAAAACCCTGCTGCTTGATAGCAATCAGGGTTTTCTGTTATCGTTCAATTTACTTCGTGGGGAATAGGGAGTCAGTATGAAGTCTGGTTAATCACATATAATACGGTTGGTACCATGGATGTTAATTGTCAATTGACTCCTAACAATTGTTAATTTTCAATTTTCCATTGGCTATCAACCAAACATGATAAGTATTCAAACAGACATTATATCACATTCCTTACCCCAATTCCTACCCAGAAATTAGTTCCGGTGCGCTTTCCTATGGCGAATTAAATTACGGGGTCGCACCGTTTTCATATTTTAGCTGACATTCCGTAGAACAAACTATGGAATCAGCTAAAAACACATAAGAAAGCTGGAGTTCAACACTAGAACTCCAGCTATTTATTGAGATTGACAAATTTAACTAACTATTGGGAACTACATTAATCCCAAGAAGTGTAGTACACCTTGACCAGTAATATATTCTGTGACTAAAGCAGCGATGAAGCCGATCATAGCTAGACGACCATTTAAGTTTTCTGCTTTAGGGGTGAAACCGAACTTGGCTTCGTTAGACTCTTGATTGGACATGGTTCTTTGCTCCGCTAATTTACTCTGTGTAGCCCGTTTATATTAATAAATGTAACAAATTATTGGCTAAATGTCAATTATCTGCATAGGCAAGCGGGATGAATTGTGTATAAAGTCTTAGTTGATCAATGATGTAAACTTATGTGAAGTATAATTTGCTGTTTTCATCATGATCTCTCGTCGCGCATTTATCAGCAGTCTGTTGGCTAGCTTGATCGTTTTACTGGCTTGGATAAATTTTGCCAACCCTGCCCATGCTCTCGGTGGCAAACAACCTCCTATTAATGAACCCGCACCCGAGTTCACCCTACCGACCAATACTGGTAAGGGTTCGGTGTCCCTCTCCGATTATCACGGTAAGTGGGTCGTACTCTATTTCTACCCCAAAGACTTTACTAGTGGTTGCACCTTGGAAGCTCAGCGATTTCAGCAAGATTTGGCCAAATATATGGAGATAAATGCGCAGATCCTAGGGGTGAGCGTGGATCATGTCGATTCTCACGCGGAGTTTTGTGAATCAGAAGGTTTACAGTTCCCACTTTTAGCTGACACCGATGGCTCTGTCAGCAAGGCTTATGGTTCTTGGCTAGGTATTATGTCCCTACGCCATACCTATATCATTGATCCAGAAGGCATTCTACGGGAAATATTCCTTGGTGTGATACCAGCAATTCATAGCACCGAAGTACTGGCTCGCCTGGATGAGTTAATGTCTACTTCTTTCTGAGTTGATTTCCCACTAAGGATTAAGCTTTAACAAGATTTATGCCCTGAGGAGGTCTAATCTCTGGTCTAATATATCTGCTCTAATCTCTATAGATAGAGTTTAACCAAATCAACTCATTTCTAGATATAGCTCTACATATAGCTTGAGTGCCTAAGTCCTATTTAAGCATCCTTGAAGGAGGCTACTGAAAGTAGGCTGAGTACTGAAGCCGGATCATCAACAGTAGCGCTGGTTAGCTTAACATTGTCAATGATGAGCCCAGACTGAGTTTGATGACTCAATTCATTCACAACACCAAAGCCTAGGCTGTAAGTTCCAGCAGTAGTGAAGGTATGAGTAAATCCTTGAAATCCGGTTTGGTTGTAAAAGTTTTTCGGTGCTTGACTAAAGACCCCTAGGATTGGGTTAGCTAGTTCATAGACAATTTGGGACTTGGGAGAACTAAGGCAGAAGAAAGCGAAGTCGGCAACAATAGCCTCATCTCCCACGTCTTCATTGGTGAGAAAATTCCAATCAAAGGTTAAGGTATCACCAACACAAGGGGTAATCATTTGTTGGATAGCAGCACCTCTGACTACCTTGCTAGAAGTACCACATATGCCAACGGTGTCTAAAATTTTCTGGGCAATACAATCAAGAGTTCCTGTGGACAGGTATAAAAACTCCTCCAGTTTAGAGGCTGATGGGGCTTTTGGCTGACCTGTTCTGGTGACTTCGGTATTGCTAGTTCTTAGTAAAAGCTGCTTTTCTCCCTCGGTTGGAGTAATGCCAAAACTAGCTCTTTTGATCCCGCCTGGTCCTAGCTTTTGCCAGCCTTTGAGTCCTTCTTCAAAGCCACCATTAACTAATTTAACTGGTTCCTCACCACTAGAAAAACTAGACGAGTCAACCAGATAGTTGATTTCTTTTCTTAAGGTGGACTGTTTTGGAATTTGAGACGTGGACATAAAATTAATTTTTCTAGAACGCTAAAGGTTGAAACGACGACGATGATTCCAGAAAAATCAGAGGCAATCTTAACTTTTGATATGAGCACCAACCGTATTAACACCCTGATTAATCTGATCAGTTTGATGATCGTCTAATGACTAATGGTAAGTATTCAGCTGTCAGCTATCAGCTAATGCGCTACTTGAGGTGCTGTCTTGATGCAAAGCGCGAGTGGGGGGAACCCCCTTTGGCGGCGCTGCCTCCCCTGTTCCGAAGCTGCATCGCTACTTGAGGTGCTAGCAGGCGGTTTAACTGCAGGGGGTTGGATGAGTAAAACAAGCAGGGATTTTCAAGCAGCCATATCAGCACCCTCAGCTTGTTTACTACCTCCCGTTGATTAGCTGACGACTGACGGCTGATAGCTGAATGCTTACGACTAATGAACGTATTGTGTAAATTTTTACAGGTTTTTTTTATTAAAAGTCAATGTATCTAGGTAATCTTTACAAACTATTTATACTTTGAGATTTATTTATTAAGTTTCCGAGAAGAAACGATTAACTATAACCTTAAAAAATTATTAAAATTAGAGTTTTTATTTCTCACTAAGCTTCCAATATGAAGATTTTGTCAAGAAATCTGTTCAAGTCAGCTTAATTCCTTAATGTTCCAAAATCATAGCAAAAGAAACAGCAAAAATTGTTCAGTTGTTGGCTCTCCTAGAGTGGCTAGGATAAATTAGTACAAAATAATCGCCATAGTCCTTGCTTAGTAAGCTCTTGAGTAATTTAAAAATGCAATTTTAATAAAAGCGATGCAGCTTCGGAACAGGGGAGGCAGCGCCGCCAAAGGGGGTTCCCCCCATGAGCGACTGCCGTGGTTTTCCCCGGAGACGAAACCTTAGACAGGGGAGCCTTTATGGTTGGTAGGCTATGCAGATGCATGGTTAAAACTTATTGATTAAGGCGAGCCTGTCTTACGGTAACTATCGCCAAAGGCGACGCTTGGCCGTAGGCCACGCCAAAGGCGAACGCGAACAAACCATGAGCGACTGCATCAAGACAATGTATTTTTAGTTTATTGAATCCCTTGCTCTTTAAGGGTTTAAGCTCATTTAAACTACTAATTTACTATAATCAGTCTAGGAGAGCCCAGTTGTTTAACTTTTTATATTTATTTTTTATCTTTAAAGTTTCGTTCAAGTTGTTTCAAGATTTTATACATTTCTGGAAGCCGATTGTAGATGGCAGATATTTTTAGCCAGAGTTTGTTGGAAATAGCAGGATAGCCAGAAACTATACTTCCGGGTTCTACATCTTTGTGGATTCCCGATTTAGCGGTCACAATTGCTCCATCCCCAACTTTCACTTGATTCGCAATTCCTACCTGACCCGCCAGCAACACTTGATTACCTACTTTGACTCCTCCAGATAATCCAACTTGGGCTGCCAAGGCACAGTTTTGTCCCACCTCGGAGCCATGACCAATATGTACCAAATTATCTAATTTAGTGTTACGTCCAATCCGGGTTTCCCCAACCGCTGGACGGTCAATGGTGCTGTTACAGCCAACTTCGACCCCATCTTCTAAGACCGTGTAGCCAGATTGTTGCATTTTATACCACCCTTGGGGGGTTGGCACAAAGCCAAACCCTTCAGCACCAATGACTGCACCACTATGAATCACACAATCGTTACCAATGCGGCTCCGTTCATGAATAGTGCAGTTGGCATGTAGAACAGTGCGATCGCCTATTTCTACTTCAGGATATAGTACTACATTAGGATGAATACAGACCTGATTGCCAATCTTTACCCCTGCTGAAATTATGACGAAAGGTCCAATATAGACATCTGTTCCTAACTGAGCATCTGGGTCAATCACTGCAGTGGGATGGATGACTGGTGCTGGTTGAAAGGGTTGATAGAAACATGCGATCGCATGAGCAAATAGTAATCTCGGTTCAGATGTCCCTACCCAAGCAATACCTCTTTCTGTCGCTTTTGCCTGTAATGCTTCATCCAGGGACAAAATTAATGCACTCGCCTGGGTTTTTTCTACCATGTGGGCAAACTTGGGTCCTTCAATATAACTGAGAGTGCCTGGGGTGGCTTGATCGATGGGAGCAACTCCGGTAATTTCAGGGTTAAGCTCTGTATCGCTATTCAGGCTATGGCACAAAGACGCTGTACTACCCAGGTGTTCTATTAAAAGACTAAATTTCATGGCTCGGCAATGGGTGGGTGTGGAATTGGACATCTGGAATGATAGGATAAATTGGTGACTAACCGCCATTGCTATTGAGTTAGTTAAATGGGATTCACAATTCCTTAGTTATCTTGGGTGTTCCTAGCCCTTAACTTATTCCATCACTCCGATTGCCCTTGGATGATTGAGTCATTAGTCTACAAGTCTGTTAGTTCCATCCATAGATGGAACCAATTAAGACATCGAAGGTTTAATGACTAACGACTAATCAATCATGTCTGGTGGTGCTACCGTAAACTTAAGAACACTTTTGGGGTTGACCGTGACGGCGGTACAGCATCAGACTGTTGAGGATCTGGTGGACTAATATAGACTAGTAAGTTGAGCAATATTGTAATGGTAAATGCCTGAAAAACTTTCTTAAACACGAGCCACACTCCTCATTCCTAATATATAGTCTTGGTGAAACAATCGAAAGCGATGCTACTTGACTGAGATACGAACTTTATAAAAATTGATACACCCGTGAAGGTAATTAACTCTACCAGTTTATTTAAGCAACCATATAAGTGCCAAGTTATATGTTCCGCCTCAGTGACTGGCACAGTGCAAAGGGTTGCTCCTAAGTCATTCTGTGTAATTTAATAGATTAGGGGTAGCCGAGATTAGAACCAAAGCAAGAGTTTGCTAGTCGCTACAATGTAAAGGAAAACCAATCTACCAGCCACCTTAAGTCAGCACCCCACTCTTGTCTAGACAGGACTCCCTAGCCTAGTCATGCAACATAGCTGACCAACCGATAACAAGCCGCGAGGCAAACATGAGGTTATGCTTCGATAGGGGCTTGAGGCTGTTAACAGGAACGGGTATGAACTGCATCTGTTCTCCCCACATTGATCTAAGACGGTTTTAACCGCCCTTTTCCTTTGTTTTTCCTCCCCAGTCGCCCATACACGGGGTTTGCAAATTTCACGCTTATTTTTTATGATTCCTACAGTTATCGAGCAATCCGGTCGTGGCGAACGTGCCTTTGATATTTACTCTCGTTTGTTGCGAGAGCGCATTGTATTCCTCGGACAACAGGTTGATTCTGACTTAGCTAACTTAGTGGTTGCCCAATTACTCTTTCTAGAAGCCGATGACCAGGAAAAAGATATTTACCTGTACATCAACTCTCCCGGCGGTTCAGTGACTGCGGGCATGGGCATTTTCGATACGATGAATCAAGTTGCTCCGGACGTCTGCACTATCTGTGTTGGACTAGCAGCTAGTATGGGGGCTTTCTTACTCAGTGCTGGTGCTAAGGGTAAACGCATGAGCTTGCCCCACTCCCGGATTATGATTCATCAGCCACTGGGAGGAGCACAGGGACAGGCAAGCGATATAGAAATCCAAGCAAAAGAAATCCTGTACCACAAGCAGCAGCTAAACAATTATTTAGCAGAACATACCGGTCAGCCACTGGAAAAGATTCAGGAGGATACCGAGCGGGATTTCTTTATGTCAGCGACTGAGGCTAAGGACTATGGTTTAATCGACCAGGTCATTGAGCGACGTCCCATAGCAACCCCTTTACCAACAAACTAATGTCTTAGTTGACACTCCCCGTCTATGCGCGAGCAGGGAGTGTCAACTAAGACGTTAGTTTGGGGAGATGCTAAAGCGATCGCTAACCAGGTCCCGACTATTGCTGAAGTGGCTCCGGAAATTAACAATCGGCAGTTAATCACAGGAGTTAAGCAATTACAATACATCAATAACTATATATAGTTATTTAGGACAAGTAACAATAAAATCAATCACCAAAAGGTAACTTCAGCTATAGGAAATGAAAACGGATATCGGATTTCCTAGTTAGCGTGAGGTACATCTAGATTTTTTTCCTGATCTTGATTGAGACTTTCGCTTATATCGAAATCGAATCATATAAAAAATTAATCTTAAGAGCTGCTTTACTATTAATTATCAAATCAATTATCTCTGGTGAGAGAACTTTCATGCCATTGCCCCAGAACCAAGTTGGATAAGGTGGTCAAGAGTACAAAAATCAAGATACCTAGACTACTAATCATAAACAAAGCAGCAAACATCCGGGGAATTTCGAGATTGTAGCCAGCAATTAGCATTTGATAAGCAATTCCTGAATTAGCACCGCCTGTACCGGCAACAAACTCAGCTACTATTGCTCCGATTAAGGCTAATCCACCACTAATACGTAATGCAGCTAAAAAATAGGGTAAAGCACTTGGTAATCGCAGATACAGCATTGTCTGCCAGCGAGATGCTTTGTAAAGCCGGAACAGGTCACTTAAGTTGGAATCGATGCTATTTAAACCAAACGTCGTATTAGAAATAATCGGGAAGAATGCTACAATCCAAGCACAAAGTACCAAAGCAGCGAAGGTATTGTTCCTCAGCCAAATAATAATTAAAGGCGCGATCGCAGCAATAGGCATTGTTTGCAAAACTACTGCATAGGGATATAAGCTTTTTTCAATCCACTTACTCTGAGCCATTAACATGGCAATTAGCAATCCTGAAATTGCTGCTGTTATAAAAGCAGCTACAGTGATTTTTATGGTGATCAGCAATGGCTGAAATAAACTGTTCCAGTCCCTAATTAATACCTTGATAATCAGCAAAGGACCTGGTAATATATAGGAGGGCGTACTAGTCACTCGAACAGAGATATCCCACACCATCAACACCAGGATTCCCACTGCCAAAGGGGCTATAATATCGATAGATAGCAAACGTTTCAATTTTAGCTTTGCCAGAACGAAGGCTTTGGTTTTTTCCATAAAATTTTTAGATCGCGTTTAATATAGCTGTAATATTTCTATTCATAATATTTCTATTCATAATTCATCCCTTTTGACAACTGCTCAGCCACCTTGCGACAATATTTTGTATAAACTAATGATGTACGAAACTGTTCCTTACGTGGTAATGGTTCATCAATAGTTATATCCGCCACTACTCGACCTGGACGAGCTGCCATTACTACCACGCGATTGGATAGATATACGGCTTCATAAATATTGTGAGTCACAAAAACGACAGTCCAGTGTTTCTTACTCCACAAATCAAGTAACTCCAGGTTAAGCTTAGTACGAGTGATATCATCCAAGGCTCCAAAGGGCTCATCCATCAGCAATACCTTGGGAGAAGTAACAAGAGCTCTGGCAATAGAGACTCGCATTTTCATGCCACCGGAGAGTTGACGGGGATAGGATCGGGCAAAACTTTCTAGTCCAACTAATTGGAGCGCTTCTTTAATAGCATTATCAGCCACTTTTTTAGATACCCTTGCTAATTTAAGAGGCAAACGAACATTTACCATTACCGTTGCCCAAGGCATTAGTGCTGCTTCTTGGAAGACAAAAGCTATCTCGTTTTGGTGGCCGCGATCGCTCCATTCTATGTTTCCCGAACTCATAGTGCTTAGTCCAGCAATGATGCGTAGCAGGGTACTCTTGCCACATCCCGATGGTCCTACCAGACTGATGAATTCAGACTTATTGATGTTGAGATTTAGGTCTTTTAGCGCTACAGTACCATTGTCAAAAGTTTTGTTGACATGGGTAAGAGAAATAGCTGGTTTTTGGTTCATCTATTGTCAGTTAGTAGCAATAGACTTCTTGCAGAAGTCGGTAACAGGTAGCAGCGGAAAAAAATTTATAAAAACAGTATCATAAAACTACTTTTGCAAGAGCTCTAATCAGTGATTAGCAATCCGTTAATAGTTTAAATTATCAATCACTAGATAGAAATTAATGTCTAATAACAATATCTAATAAATTTGATGTTAACATGTCTATAAATAATATATTCGGCATTTTACTTTTTTTTTTAATAAGCTGTTATTTCGGTACTTAATTAAAGTAACTAAAAAGTAACTAATAAACTAAAATGTTAACTAACTTTATGTATAAAAATTTACTCCTTTATTGACAAATGCTAAGGTGTAGGCTTGTTTGTAATCAGTCTTGGCATCAAGTACCCCAACGGTAACTAACTCATTGAACAAACTTTCCCAGCGTTCATCGGTCATTGCCCCAATGCCAAGTTTTTCAGCATCGCCAGAAATGATAATACCATACTCTTTAAGCTTATCCAGACCATAGGCGATCAGGTCATCGTTCATCTCTGGATTATCTTTTTTTATCAGCTGATTGCCTGGTTCGGGATTCTCTAGATAGCTATACCATCCTTTGATTGACGCATCAACAAATCGCTGAACCAGGTCGGGGTTAGTTTCAACGAGTTTCTTGGTGGTTTCGATGGTGAAAGCATAGGGATTATAACCAGCATCTGCTAAGGATAATATATTGGGCTTAAAGCCTCCTTGCTTTTCTATAAGGTAAGGTTCAGAAGTCAAAATTCCCTGTTGAGCTGAATTTTTATCTACTAAAAAAGGGCTAACATTAAAGTTGTAGGGGCGTTTCTGGTCATCTGTAAAACCGTATTTTGCCTTGAGTAGGGGCCAATAGGTGGTGATGGCTCCAGGAGAAATAAAAATCGGTTTACCTTTTAATTGTCCCAGAGAGTCATTGCCTACCCCTGGATGAGCCAAGAGAATTCGTATTTCTTTTTGGAAGATACTTGCTAAAGTAATTTTGGGAATACCTTGTTGCACTGCTTTAATAGCATCAACAGCCTGTCCCATAGTTAAATCAACTACTCCTCCCATTAATAATTGGGTGGTATTGCTCTGAGGACCTGTTGGTTGTATGGTAACATCTAGGTCATAGTTTTGATAAATTCCAGTAGCGACAGCCTGATAAAAACCACCGTACTCTGCTTCAGCTTTCCAGCCCAGAGCAAATTTTATTTTATCTAATTTACCTTTTTTTTCTGTCGTTAATGGTGTAGAGCTTTGATTATTACAAGCTGCCAAAACACTACTACCAAGAGTCACGGAGCTAAGTTTAA